>JAUMDQ010000035.1:0-3895 GCA_032121715.1 Flavobacterium sp. | reverse complement strand
GTTGTAATTACTTCCAAAAATGAAGTGGTTACGAATGATTATACTATTGTAATTAATAAAATTGTTTCCGATTCTAGATGCCCAGTAGGAACTACCTGTATTTGGGCAGGCGAAATAGTTATGGAACTAAGTGTTTTACAAAACAAAGAAATCAAAGAAACACTTGAATTAACTTTTTCCCAAAACACTAAAGAAGAAAATTTAGCTTGGTTTGGGAAATATATTCCAAATGATAAGAAATTGATTAAATATAAAATTTCGCCTACTAAAACGGAACAACAATTAGAATTGAAAGATTATAAAATTGAATTGATTTTAGAATAATTTAAAAATAAAACCCAGCTCCAAAAGTTGCATAATTATAACTTGGTGAAGCAATTCTTAAGTTTTCATAACCCATTGAAAAAAAGTGATTTTTTTGGTGGTATTTCCCTCTGAATTCGAAGGAGTTTACAGGCAATCCGTTGATTTTACTCCAAATCATCGCGCTATTGAAACTCACATTTTTAAAAGCAAAAATATCGGTGTTCAATCCGTAAGAGAAACCGGCTTTATTGATGTCGTTAGCAATGTAAGTTGCGCCAAGTGTCCAGCCTAAATTGAATTTCTCAAAACGTATTCGATCATACCCGAAATTAAATTGAAATAAAGATAAGTTGGAAGTTGTTTTAGCAAATTGGTCTCGTTCTATCAATTCTCTATAATCGGTTTGTAGATAGAAATATTGAAATGGGCGAAATTTCCCTTTCATATGATTCCCAAAAGAAGCATTATTACCATACAAAAAATGATTTTCTACATCAAATCGCATGATGTCTTTTAATTCTTCATCATCTTCATCATATTTCATGTAATTTCCAGATTTGTTATCAGAATAGGGATAAGGTGAAAGTTTACTAAATAAATGATCTTCATTTTCGTAATCGCCAATTCCTCCGTATAAAAAAACATAAAATCCGACTTTAGCAAAAAAAGCTAGTGTGCTTAAATCGTCAGAGTCATCACTTTGGCGAGCAGTTGTAGTTGAATTTTGATAGTTGGGTTCAGTAGGTAAAGGTGGACGATTATCTTCTTTTCCGGATTTTAATTCGTCTTTAGATTTGTCAATTTTTTGAGCGTAAAGGCTACTCGTAAATGTAAAAAGTATAAGTAGTAAAGTATTTTTTAGCATAAAGAAATTTTCTCATTTCAATCAAAAACAATGCCAAGAAATTACTTGCAATCGCAATTGTCTCCGCAACCTTTTTTGTTTGCTTTTTTCTTCCAGAAGAATTTTCTAATCAAAAATCCTACAGCTAAAACTAAACAGATGTATGTTAAAATTTCTTGCATTTTATTTCAGTGTTTGATAAGCAATTAAGGCCACAACATAAGCAAATCCGCTCATAAAAACCAATTGTATTATAGGCCATTTCCAAGAATTGGTTTCTTTTTTTACAATAGCCAACGTACTTACACATTGCATCGCAAAAGCGTAGAATAGAAGTAAGGAAATACCTGTGGCAAAGTTGAAAATCTTATTCCCATTTGCATCAATATCTTCTGCCATTTTCATTTTGATAGTCGCTTCTTCCTCGCTTTGACTTCCAACACTATAAATTGTGGCTAAAGTTCCCACAAAAACTTCACGAGCTGCGAATGAACTTACCACTGCAATTCCAATTTTCCAATCGTAACCTAAAGGTTTGATAGCTGGTTCTATGGTTTTACCCATAATTCCAATATACGAATTTTCTAATTTGTAGGCGTTAACTTGGTTTTCAAAAGTTCCTTCTGATAAACGAATATTTGCATTTTTTTGAGCGATAATTTCTTCAGCTTTATTGAAATTTCCTGGTCCGTGTGAACCTAAAAACCATAAAACAATTGAAATTGCTAAAATTATTTTTCCTGCACCAGTTACAAAAGCTTTAGTTTTTTCTAAAACATTTAATGCTACATTTTTAAACATTGGTACTTTGTAGCTTGGCATTTCTACCACAAAATACGATTTGCATTTTAGTTTTAGAATCTTATTTAAAATGTAAGCAGAAGCAATTGCTACCACAAAAGCCATTAAATACAAAGCCATTAAAGTCAAACCTTGTAAACTAAAGCCTAAAAATCGTTTTTCAGGAATGATTAAGGAAATCAAAATTGCATAAACAGGTAATCGTGCTGAACACGTGATGAAAGGTGTAATTAAAATTGTAATTAAACGTTCTTTCCAGTTTTCTATATTTCTTGCGCTCATGATTGCAGGAATCGCACAAGCTGTTCCAGAAATTAATGGCACAATACTTTTTCCTGATAATCCGAATTTACGCATGATTTTATCCATTAAAAACACCACTCGACTCATGTAACCGCTTTCTTCCAAAACGGAAATAAATAAGAACAGAAAAGCAATTTGAGGAATGAAAATAACAATACCACCAATGCCAGGAATGATTCCATCCGATAATAAATCGGTAAATTTTCCTTGTGGCAAACTTTCTTTGGTAAACGCACTTAATTTAGAGAAACTTGTATCAATAAAATCCATCGGAATGCTACTCCAATCGAATATAGATTGAAAAATAAGCATTAAAATTCCAAAGAAAATTAAGTAACCAAACACTTTATGCGTTAAAATATTATCTAATCTACTTTGAAAATCAGTAGCTTTTGATTTATCGATTTTTTGAGCCACTTTCAACGTATCATTGATAAATTGATAGCGTTTTATAGTTTCTTTTTGTTGTAATTTTTTTAATTCGGTGTGAGAACGGGTAAATGTATTTTCAATTTCGTTTCGTTCTAAATTCAAGAAATTAACGTCTTGCGTAATGACCAACCATAATTTATACAACAACTGATTTGGAAACGCTTTTCGTAATCGATTAAAATATTCTTCATCAATGGAACTCGCATTTAAACACGCTTCTGTAGAAAGTGATTTGTAATTAACAATCAATTCTTTAATCTTGTCAATTCCGATATTTTTTCGAGAACTGATTAAAGCAATTTTAGTTTTTAAAGCGGTTTCTAGTAACGGAATGTCTAATTCAATTCCTTTTTGTTTCATTCGGTCACTCATATTAATTACAAGCAACGTCGGGATTTCAAGGTCTTTAATTTGTGTGAAAAGCAATAAATTTCGTTTTAGGTTTTCCACCTCTGTCACCACAACGGCAACATCCGGAAAATCTTCATCGTTTTTATTTAAAAGCAATTCAATTACTACATTTTCGTCAATTGAATTGGCATTTAAGCTATATGTTCCAGGTAAATCTATAATTTTTGCTTTGGTAATTTGGTTCAATTTAGAAATCCCCGTTTTTTTATCAACAGTTATTCCAGGATAGTTTCCTACTTGCTGATTTAAACCCGTAAGTTGGTTAAATACAGAAGTCTTTCCAACATTTGGATTACCAATTAGTGCAACTTTTATGATTTTTGGAGTCATTTATTTTATTGATTCTAGGCTGATGTATATGGCAGAGGCTGTTTTTTTTCTAATAGCGACTTTCGAATCATTAACGTTAAAAAATAAGGGATCGCCCATTGGAGCTATCTGAATTAATTCAATGTCATTACCTGGCAAACATCCCATTTCAATTAGTTTCAAAGGAATTTCGTCAATATTAATATCGGTAATTCGGGCGCTTTGCCCTTTTTTCAGCATGGAAGCATTAGAATCGCTCACGAACTTATTTAGATTGAATTAAAATACAAAGATAAGTAATTCTTAAAATATAAACCTAACAAATATCATGTTTTGCAATTGAAGTTTTATTTGTACATTAGTCCATATATTTTACGAAACATAAATGAGCAGAACATTAGTAATTGGCGACATTCACGGAGGATTAAAAGCGGTGCTACAAGTTTTTGAAAGAGCCGAAGTAACTTCAAAAGATACTTTAATTTTTTT
>JAUMDQ010000034.1:0-4308 GCA_032121715.1 Flavobacterium sp. | reverse complement strand
ATGGTATCGAAATTTATCTTCGTATACACTTCGTTGTGTTTGACTAAAATGTGCTTTTCTTTTGAGGTTTGATTTTTTGTGAAGTTTGAAATCGCAATTTCAATAGAAGTAAATAAATCGTGCTTTTGAAAAGGTTTTACCAAATAACCCAAAGGTTTTGTTTGCAATGCATTTTTTATAGTTTCCGTATCTGAATAAGCGGTTAAATATAAATGTGGAATATTGAAATTTTCCGAAATATAATTGCCTAACCAAATGCCGTTTTTCTCTCCTTTTATATTAATGTCTAAAATGGCAAAATCAACCTCTTTTGTATTTAGCATTTCGATTGCATTATTCGTGTTCATTACAGCCGCTACAACTTCATAACCTATTTCGGTTAAATAATTGCAAATGGTTTTCTGCGTAATGTATTCGTCTTCTACAACTAAAATTTTTAAAGGATTTTGTGTCATTTTTGTTCTTTAAATTGAATGGTTATTTTAGTTCCGGTTTTATTTGTAATTTCTATTTCGCCTTCAATTTGTTGGCAAAGTCCGTGAATCAAATCAAAACCAACACTTTTAGAATTTTCAAAACTATTAAAATTTTCTGGTAAACCGTTTCCATTGTCTTTAATAATTAATTCGTAGAAATCATCTGTTTGTTTTTTTATTGAAATGGAAATACTTCCTTCCGTTTTGTTTTCAAAAGCGTGTTTGTAACAATTTGTAATAATTTCATTAATGATTAAACTCAACGGAATTGCGGTGTCAATGTTAAATTGAACGTCTTAAATTTATTGATGAATTGTTATGTTTTTATTTGCAGTAATGTTGGTTTGCTTAATGTAAGTAATAAGTTCGTTACTATAAGTTTGAAAACTAACCATATTAAAATTCTCATTTTGATACATGGTTTTGTGAAGTAAAGCAATGGTTTGAATTCTATCTTGACCATCAATTAAAATTTGTTTGGCCTTTTCATCTGAAATACTATTGTTTTGCAAACTCAAAATTCCAGAAATGATTTGTAAATTGTTTTTTACACGATGATGAATTTCCTTTAATAAGAGTTCTTTTTCGTGCAATGAAATTTTTATCTCTTCATTCTTTTTTGAAATAGAAGCATTCATTTTTTCAATCTCAAGGCGCTTTCTTCTGTTGTTTTGAAAAGCAAAAAAGCTGGTGGTTAGCAAAGCAATTAATCCAATAATGATGATGATAAGATTTGTTTTTTCTTTTTCTTCAATGATTTGGTTTTTTGCAGCTACTTCTGTTTCCTTGTTTTCAATGAAGTAATTTAATTCGGTACTTTTCAAAAGGTTTAAATTTTGAACAGAAAGTAGTGAATCTTTTAGGTGCTTGATTTCAGAAGTGTATTTCAAAGAAGTTTTAAAATCTTCTTTCTTCTCATAATAACTGGATTGTAATTCTAACAATTGAATTTTTAGTTTGACTTCATTAAAGCAACAAATTTCCTCTAAAGTTTCAATAATACTTTTTGTTTCGTTAAGCTTGTTCATTTTTAAATACGCTTCGCCAAGCATTAAATAGCTTTGTATATATATAGGTGTGTTTTTGTTCTCAATTTTTGGTAAGATATCTTCATTTATAACCGAAATGCTTTTATTGTATTCATTTCTGTCCAAATATAAATTAGCAATATTACTTTTCGAACTCAATAAAACACTTTTATACGCAAATGGATTTGTTGTTTTTAAACCTTTTGTGGCAGTTTGGATGGCTTTGTTATAATAAGACAAGGCATTGATGTAGTCTTTTTTCAAATGATAATAATATCCTAAGTCATTATAAGCTGAAGGAATAATTAAAGAATCTCTTTTCGGATTTTTGTACAATAAAGTGATTTCGCTTTTTAATTGCGAAATGGCTTTGTCATATTGTTGCAATTGTAAATACAACCGACTTTGAATGTTATAACTCCACAAAGGATAATCCACACCGTTAGAAATTAATGTGTTTATCTTTTTGTTACTATCGAAAACTTTGGAATATAAGTTGAGTTTTAAGTAGCATTCTTGTAGGGCTACATAAATATCCATAGTTTCTCTTTCCGATAAATTATAGTTTTTAAAGTTAAGAAGTTCGTTAAATTTAGAAATAGCTTCTAAATTCTGATTCTGTATTTGATCAATTAAGCCTAAAGCAAAAAGGAATTGCTTCTTTGTAGTATAATTGTTTGAGTTTTGTTTTACTAAAGTAGTAAACTCCGATTGAAAAAAGTAAATGTCTTCTACCTTTTCTTCGTTGCTCAAACTCCTAAAAAAAGAAACCTTATCACTATCTTTTTTAGATTTAAATACTTTCTGAATACCTTCGTTAGAAAAGCCTCGGACAGCAAGAATTAGAAAAAATAGTGATAAGGCAATTTTATTCATTATTTAAAATATGAAAAATCGTGATTGTTCTCCAATTTCAATAAGGTTTCATAAATCAATTTGATTACATTTTCTACATCTTCTCTATGAACCATTTCCACAGTAGTGTGCATATAACGTAGCGGTAACGAAATTAAAGCACTCGGTACACCGCCATTACTGTAAGCAAAAGCATCTGTGTCAGTTCCCGTAACTCTTGAACAAGCACTTCGTTGAAATGGAATTTTTTTCTCTTCAGCCGTATCAGTAATTAAATCTCTTAATTTATTTTGTACAGCTGGTGCATAAGCCACAACTGGACCTTTACCCATTTTTAAATCACCCTGAATTTTTTTATCAATCATCGGAGTAGTTGTGTCATGAGTAACATCTGTAACTATAGCAATATTTGGTTTAATGCTTTGCGTAATCATTTCGGCGCCACGTAAACCAATTTCTTCCTGTACTGCATTTACAATATACAATCCAAAAGGTAATGTTTTCTTGTTCTCTTTTAAAAGTCGGGCAACTTCGGCAATCATAAATCCGCCCATTCTGTTGTCTATAGCGCGACAAACAAATTTGTTTCCGTTTAAAATTTCAAATCCATCAGGATATGTAATTACGCAACCTACATGAACACCTAAATCTTCTACTTCTTGTTTGGTACTACATCCACAATCAATAAAAATGTTTTCCAATTTTGCAGTTTCTTCTTTTCCTGCAATTCTAGTGTGAATGGCTGGCCAACCAAAAACACCACGAACAATTCCTTTTTTAGTATGAATGTTAACACGTTTTGATGGTGCTATCTGATGATCGCTTCCTCCATTTCTAATGACATATATTAAACCGTCATCAGTAATATAATTCACATACCACGAAATTTCGTCACTATGACCTTCAATGACTACTTTAAAAGGAGCATCCGGATTAATCACTCCAACTGCTGTTCCATAATTATCTGTAATAAATGTATCAACATAGGGTTTCAAATAATCCATCCATAATTTCTGACCTTCACTTTCATATCCAGTTGGCGATGCATTATTTAAATAGGTTTCTAAAAACGCAATCGAGCTATCTTTTAATATACTTTCCATTTATTTGATTTTTTTTTGCTAAAATAAAAAATTGGCATTGAACTTGCTAATTATATTTATAATTTTACACTTTAATATATATCGGTATGCCACGCATTTTTTTAATTGTCATTTTTTTATTCAGTTTCACATTTCTTTCCGCTCAAGAAGGTGAGGGATCCGGTGTGTCTGATACTATTGTGTACATTCAAGATTCAGATACGATTCGAGAAATAATCATTGAAGAAGTTTCTATAACTGATGAAAATAAAATTAAACTAACAAAAGAAGAGCGCGAACAGATTAAGTTGTTAGAGCGTCGCGTTCGTGTAGTCTATCCTTATGCCAAAATAACCGCAGAAAGATTAACACAAATTAACGCCACAATGGCAAAGTTGAAAACACAGAAAGAAAAGAAAAAATATTTCAAACTTGTAGAAAAGTATTTAAACGAAGAGTTCGAGCCTAAACTTAAAAAGCTATCTCGAAAACAAGGACAAATTTTGGTTAAGCTAATCAATAGACAAACCGGAAGAACTACTTTCGATTTAATTAAAGACTATAAAAGCGGTTGGAAAGCCTTTTGGTCAAACAATACCGCAAAATTATTCAACATCGATTTAAAGAAAACTTACGATCCAATGGAAGTTCCTGAAGATTTTTATATTGAAACGTATTTGCAGCGTAGCTTCGATGAAGGTAAGTTGGTAAAACAAGAAGCAAAGAAGCCAATTTCAGAGAACGAGTTAATTTTAAATTGGACAATTAAAAACAGAGAAAAACTTAAAGTAGGTAATTAATCTCTCTACTATATATAGGTGTAGTTTTCTACTATTATATATATGTATAATTTTTGAGGAGCTATTT
>JAUMDQ010000033.1:0-13169 GCA_032121715.1 Flavobacterium sp. | reverse complement strand
TCAAATACTCTTCAAGTAAATAAAAAAAACTTTCGTCAGGAAATTTTCTAATTGCATTAAAAGCATCTTCTTTAAAACTTTTAATTAGTTCAATATCTTCTTTGTTTTGATATTTAGCCAACGTAAAAAGCAATGGTATTGAACGAGTTGAAGTAACTAAATCTTTTATTTTTTGGTAGTAACTTATATTTATTGGTATTTGAGATGAAATTTCATTTAAATATTTCAAATTTCCAGAAGGGTTTTCTAATAAAACAGTGGTTAATTCGGATTTAATTTCATCTTGTCTTTCTTTTTTCAGCACTTCATTATAACATGACAAACATTCAAAATAAAAACTAACCAATGACCTTGATGATGATTCATCTTCATAATACATCGAATCATTAGCTACTAAAGTCTTTTTAAACACATCAATAATTTTTGCATCATCCCTATTAATTAAAGCTCTAATCGCAACAGCTTTAACATAAACTGTTTTTCCTTTTATTGCTAAAAATTCTAATTCATCAGATTTTGCAATTTTTTGAACTTTATCTTCAATTTTTTCTAAACTCTCATTTATATAAAAAAAATAGAAATATTTCTCAACTGGTTCCAAGGTTTTCATCATTTTTTTTGAAACCTGTCCAACAGAATAATTACATATAATCAACACGATAATTAAAATTTTTTTCATCAAACTTTTTATTATTTATTAAATACAATCTTACATTTATTTATAGTAAACGCAATAAACAAAAAAATCATATACACAAAACATATTAAACAAAAAAAGTCCTGATTTTCATCAGGACTTTTAAATTATCTTAAATTACTAATTATAAACTAGCAACTAATCTTGTTAACTTAGATTTTAAGTTTGAAGCTTTGTTAGCGTGGATAATGTTTTTCTTAGCTAACTTGTCAATCATTGAAATAACTGTAGGTAATTTTGCAGCAGCTTCTGCTTTTACAGTTGCTAAACGAATTGCTTTAATAGCATTACGTGTAGTTTTGTGTTGGTATTTGTTTAATACTCTTCTTTTTTCGTTGCTTCTAATTCTTTTTAAAGCTGACTTATGATTTGCCATTTTCTTAATTTTTAAATTGTAATAACTTTATTTACTTATTAGTAAAAACAAGAAAAACCTCCCACAATTGAATTATAAAAAAATCAATCACTTCAGTTTTAACTAACAAAACAAAAAAGGAGACACCATCTTTTGTTTTATAAAACTATTTCAAAACTAATTTGTAGTCCGTAGGGGAATCGAACCCCTCTTACCAGGATGAAAACCTGGCGTCCTAACCGATAGACGAACGGACCATTAACTGATTTAGTGTTTCAGTAAAAACATTGTAGTCCGTAGGGGAATCGAACCCCTCTTACCAGGATGAAAACCTGGCGTCCTAACCGATAGACGAACGGACCATTGCATTTGCTGTAATGCGAGTGCAAAAATACAACTATTTTTTATTTGTGCAATACCTGATGCAAAATTTTTCAATCTTTTTTCAAAACCTCAGCTTAAGGCTTTATTTATAAGACATTTAGCCATTTCAAAAACTTTTGTTTTCAAAATGACTAAATCTTAAAATTATCTATTTTAGTATGCTTTTGCAAAAAGAACTCTTCCTTTAGAAGGTGCTCCTGTTAAAACACAAACTCCAGCTTCTTCTACTCTATCCAAAGGAATACATCTGATAGTCGCTTTTGTCAAATCTTTTATTTTTTCTTCTGTTTCTGCCGTTCCATCCCAATGCGCCGACACAAAACCAGTTTTGTTATCTAAAATATCTTTAAACTCTTCAAAAGAATTCACTTCCGTTGTATGAGCCGTTCTGTAATCCACTGCTTTATTAAATAAATCCTTTTGAATTTGCTCTAATAAATCTTGAATATAACTTACAATTCCTTCTGCAGGTTTTACTTCTTTTGTTAACGTATCTCTACGAGCAACTTCAAAAGTTCCGTTTTCTAAATCCTTCGGACCAATTGCTACACGAACTGGCACACCTTTCAATTCCCATTCTGCAAATTTGAAACCTGGCTTTTGAGTCGTTCTGTTATCAAATTTTACAGAAATGTTTAATTTCTTAAATTGAGCTACTAAACCATTCGCTACTTCAGAAATTCTTACAAATTCTTCATCTGTTTTAAAAATCGGCACTATAACTACTTGAATTGGAGCTACATTTGGAGGTAACACTAATCCGTTATCATCTGAATGTGTCATCACTAACGCACCCATTAAACGAGTTGAAACACCCCAAGAAGTTCCCCAAACAAATTCTTGTTTTCCTTCTTGATTCGTAAATTTCACATCAAATGCTTTCGCGAAATTTTGACCTAAAAAGTGAGACGTTCCTGCTTGTAACGCTTTTCCATCTTGCATTAACGCTTCAATACAATACGTTTCATCTGCTCCAGCAAAACGTTCTGTTTCTGTTTTCAAACCTTTCACAACCGGAATTGCCATGAAATTTTCAGCAAAATCAGCATACACATGCATCATTTTTTCAGATTCTTCAATAGCTTCTGCTTTTGTTGCATGAGCCGTATGTCCTTCTTGCCATAAAAACTCAGCTGTTCTTAAAAACAAACGCGTTCTCATTTCCCAACGCACTACATTCGCCCATTGGTTAATCAATAAAGGTAAATCTCTATACGATTGCACCCATCCTTTATAAGTACTCCAAATAATAGCTTCAGAAGTTGGACGAACAATTAATTCTTCCTCTAATTTAGCATTTGGATCTACCATTAATTTCCCAGGTTTATCTGGATCATTTTTCAATCTATAATGAGTAACAATAGCACATTCTTTAGCAAAACCTTCCGCGTTTTTTTCTTCCGCTTCAAACATGCTTTTCGGGACAAACAAAGGGAAATAAGCATTACTATGACCTGTTTCCTTGAACATTTTATCCAATTCTGCCTGCATTTTTTCCCAAATTGCATAACCGTATGGCTTAATAACCATACAACCTCTTACACCTGAATTCTCAGCTAAATCAGCCTTTACGACTAATTCATTATACCATGCAGAATAATCTTCGCTTCTAGTTGTTAAATTTTTACTCATTTTTATAATATTGGCACAAAATTTGTTTTATTTGTATTAATTTAGTGGTACAAAACTACTTAATTTTGTAAAGACCAACAATAAAATTTACTATATATGAAAACAAATTACACTTTTCAGCAAAAAACACTTAGATTTTTAAGTCTATTTGTTGGTGCAATCACAGTGACAGCTTGTGGTTCGTACCAAAATTCGTCGTATTATGATAATGATGGCGTTTATGGACCTGACAAAACTGTTACATATGAGCGACAAATTCAAGACGAAAATGTTGTTGTAGTAGAAGATAATAACAAATATGCGCAGCAATTCAAAGACATGGAAGGTGATTTTGAGGTTTTGACTGACGTAGACAATTACAGCTCTACTCCAGACACTGTATATGTACAAGAAAGTAATTCAAGATATGCCGGTTGGGGTGAAAACCAAACTAGCCATGTAACTGTAAATATTTATGACAATTGGGGTTGGAACCGACCATATTACGGAGGTTACTATGGTGGATACTACGGAAACAACTGGGGAGGGAATAATTGGGGATGGAACGGCTGGTATGGAAATAGCTGGGGCTGGAACAATGGCTGGGGATACAACAGCTGGTACGGTGGCTATTACGGTCCATATTGGGGTAATGGATTTTATGGAGGTTACTATGGCGGATACTACGGTAACGGTTGGTACAATAATGGATATTATGGTGGTAGAAATGTAGCTTATCATAGCGGACCACGTGGCGGTTATGTAAATAGAAGCGGAAATGACGGAAGATATTCTTCTGGAAGAATCGGAAATACTATCGGAACTCCTAGAAATCAAAGTTCTCAACCCAGAGGAAACGCTATCGGAACTCCTAGAAACCAAACTTCTGAACCTAGAACAATTTCTACACCAAGAGGAAATACAAATGTTGGAACTCCAAGAAATCAAACTACTCAACCTAGAGTTATTATAACACAACCAAGAACCAACACAAATACAGGAACACCTAGAAACCAAGGCTCTGGACCAAAAATATACTCTCCTAGAAATGATTCACCAAGAAGCGACTCACCAAGATCAATTTCTACTCCAAGAAACTCAGACTTCGGTGGCGGAAGAAGCTCAGGTGGTAGTAGCGGAGGTTCATCTGGAGGCGGTAGATCTTCTGGTGGCGGCGGAGGTCGTGGCGGAAGAGGATAAAAAATAATTACAAAAACCTGTTTGTTCACACAGGCAGGTTTTTATATTTCAATAAATATTTATGAAATGAGCATTAGATAAATTAGTTCAATAACTAATAAGTTGATTTGCGAATTACATATGACCTATAAAAAACAATAAATATCAACATATGAAAAAGATATTACTTTCCTTATTAATTGGTGGTTCTTTTGTAGCAAATGCACAGGAACCGACCATAACAGACGCATTACGATATAGCGTAGATAACCTAAACGGAACAGCTCGCTTTAGAGCAATGGGAGGTGCTTTCGGAGCTATTGGTGGCGATTTGTCTTCCATGAACGTTAACCCTGCTGGTTCTTCGATTTTCAACTACAACCAAGCAACTATTTCATTAACTAGCTTTAATAAAAGTAATAACGCAAGTTATTTTGGAACGAATAGCAAAACACAAGAAAACTCTTTAGACATCAATCAATTAGGAGCAGTATTTGTTTTTAACGACAATTCTGCAAAAAGCGGTTGGAAAAAATTTGCTTTAGGCTTAAACTACGAAAACGCCAATAATTTTGACGATTTTATTGTGAGCGAAGGTGTCAATCCATACAACTCTATGGATAGTTATTTCTTAAGATTTGCGAATGGTAATAATGGTGTTGGTAATTTAGGTGGTGCTTACTATGAAGATTTAAACTTTATAGAACAACAAGCGTGGCTAGGATATAATTCGTATGTTTTAGATTATGACAGCACTGCTAATAGTTACTATACAAACGTACCAACTGGTGGAAATTATTACCACAAAAATACTATTCAAGCCACAGGATATAACGGAAAATTCACTATGAACTTTTCTGGTGCTTATGAAGATAAATTATATTTAGGTATGAATATGAATTTTCATTTTACAGATTATGTTAGAACCTCTTCTTTATACGAAAGCAATTTAAATCCTTTTTATGCAACTTATTATAGTATCGATACCTCTCGTTTCAACAATGAAGTTTATACTTATGGAACTGGATTCTCTTTAAATTTAGGAGCAATTTACAAAGCAACTGAAAATGTTCGTTTAGGATTAGCTTACGAAACACCAACTTGGTACAGATTAAATGATGAATTAACACAAAGTATATCATCATATTACAATTACACGGATCCTTCAACTTTAGTGTCAACTATGGATGAAGCTTATGTCATTCCAAATGTGGTGAATATTTATCCAACCTACAAAATTCAAACACCAAGTAAATTGACTGCAAGTGGAACTGTATTATTTGGTAAAAAAGGATTATTGAGTATAGATTATATTTCAAAAGATTATTCGAACACACAATTCAAACCAAATAACGAAATTATTTTTAGCACCATAAACGCTCAAATTAAAAACGAATTACAAGACAACTACGAATTACGTATTGGTGGAGAATACAAAATTAAAAAATGGAGTTTAAGAGGTGGTTACCGTTATGAGCAAAGCCCTTACAAAGTTGATTTAGCTTTTGGTGACTTAATGGGCTATTCTGGTGGTTTTGGTTATAATTTTGGAAATTCTAAATTAGATATTTCATACACAAACGAACACCGCGCAAGAACGGAAGTCTTATTAACATCTGGATTAAATGATCCTGCAAGAATTAAAAATTACAACAACAATGTCACTCTAACATATGTTGTGAATTTTTAAATAAAATACAAATATTTCACAAATGTCGCTTTACTTCAAGTTAAGCGACATTTTTTTATTAATTTTGCACCCTGAAATAAAACAAATACTATGAGAACCAAGTCTTTAAAGAAAAATAAAATTAACGTCATTACCTTAGGTTGTTCTAAAAACGTATATGATAGTGAAGTTTTAATGGGACAACTTCGTGCCAACGGAAAAGAAGTTACACACGAAGCAACCGAAGACGAAGGGAACATTATTGTAATCAATACTTGTGGTTTTATTGATAATGCGAAAGAAGAATCGGTAAATACGATTTTAGAATATGCCGAAAAAAAAGAACAAGGTTTAGTAGACAAAGTTTTCGTTACAGGTTGTTTATCTGAACGTTACAGACCAGATTTAGAAAAAGAAATCCCAAATGTAGATCAGTTTTTCGGTACTACTGAATTGCCTTTATTATTAAAAGCTTTAGGCGCTGATTATAAACACGAATTAATTGGAGAACGTTTAACTACCACTCCAAAAAATTACGCCTATTTAAAAATTGCTGAAGGTTGCGACAGACCTTGTAGTTTTTGTGCGATTCCATTAATGAGAGGAAAACATAAGTCAACTCCTATTGAACATTTAGTAATTGAAGCTGAGAAATTAGCGAAAAATGGCGTTAAAGAATTAATTCTAATCGCACAAGATTTAACCTATTACGGATTAGATTTATACAAAAAAAGAAACTTGGCGGAACTTTTAGAAGCTTTAGTAAAAGTAGAAGGAATTGAGTGGATCCGTTTGCACTATGCCTTCCCTACTGGTTTCCCAATGGACGTGTTAGAATTAATGAAACGTGAACCAAAAATTTGTAATTACTTAGATATTCCATTACAACATATTTCTGATAGTGTTTTAAAATCGATGCGTCGTGGAACAACTCAAGAAAAAACGACTAAATTAATTCAAGATTTTAGAGCATTAGTTCCAGAAATGACTATCCGAACGACTTTAATCGTAGGTTATCCTGGAGAAACAGAAGAAGATTTCAATACTCTTAAAAATTGGGTAGAGGAAATGCGTTTCGAACGTTTAGGTTGTTTTACCTATTCTCACGAAGAAAATACGCACGCTTATTTATTAGAAGATGATGTTCCAGAAGAAGTAAAACAAGACCGAGCCGCACAAATCATGGATATCCAAGCACAAATTTCATGGGATTTAAACCAAGAAAAAATTGGACAAACGTTCAAATGTGTAATCGACAGAAAAGAAGGTGAACATTTTATTGGAAGAACGGAATTTGATAGTCCAGATGTAGATAATGAAGTATTAATTGACTCATCAAAATTCTACTTAAAAACAGGTGATTTCGTAAATTTAAAAATCATTGACGCTACTGAATTTGATTTGTATGCTGAGCCTGTAGAAGTTAGTTCAAAATAATCATTTTCAACCGATGAAAAAATATATTATTTGTTTATTAGTCTTATTTTCAACCTTTTTACTGGCTCAAAATAAAAGCACTTTAATTTTTGAAGAAAGCATTTATTCTATTGAAATTAAAATCAAAAATAGTAAGGATTTATTAGAATTCGATAAAGAAAACAAAATTCAAATTGTAACCAAAAATATTGAACCTGTAAATATGTCTTGTATTGGACAAAACTTAAAGAGAGACAAATTATCAAATGATAAAAATGTTACAAATTGGACTTTAACAATAAATAAAGAAGCACTTAAAGATGAAAAATATTCTTTAACGATTGCTTTTAGAGGAAAAAAAGGTAAATTATTTCAGCACGAATTTAAAATTCCTGTAAAACAGTAATAAAGTAATTATTCATTGGATTCATTATCACAAGTCGTTTTAGGTGCGATAACTTTTGCCTTTGTAAAAGACAAAGAAATCGGAAAAAAATCATTGGTTTATGGTGCCGTTTTAGGGACTATTCCTGATTTAGATGTCTTATTAAATCCGTTTTTTGATAGTGTAGAAGAATTGGCTATTCACAGAGCTTTTTCACATTCTATATTTTTCTCTATATTACTAAGTTTATTAGCCGCCAAAATACTTTCTAAAAAGTATAGCACGAGCTATATTTCTTGGGTTTGGGCTTGCTTTTTAGCACTTTTCACACATCCTTTATTAGACTTATGCACCACTTACGGAACACGAATTTTATATCCATTAACCAAATCCTATTATTCACTTAATAATGTTTTTGTAGTAGATTTAGGTTTTACACTTCCGCTTTTAATTGCTTCAATTGCTTTGTGGAAAATGAAAAATAAAAATCCAAAAAGAAGTAAAATAATCAATATTAGTTTGATACTTTCTACAGGATATTTAGTTTGGGGATTGGTAGTTAGAGAAATTGTTTACCAGAAATTCGAAACTGTTTTACAAGAAAAAAATATCGTTTACGAAAAAATGACAGTTGCTCCTACTCCATTCAATACGTTTTTATGGCAAGCCATAATTAAAACAAAAGAGGGGTTTTATTTGAGTGATTATAGTATTTTCGATAAGCAAATGAACACTACTTTTCATTTCGAAAAAAGCGAAAACCAATTGCTTCCTAAATTAGAGAAAAGACCAGAGTTAGAACCTTTTTTCAATTTTGCTCAAGGTTACGGTTTAGTAAAAAAAGATGGCGATTTGATTAAAATTTACGTGACTAAATTCGGACCAATGACCATGGATGAAAACGGACCAAAATTTGCCTTTCCAATGTGTATAAAGCCTGACGGAAGCTATTACGCTTTACAAAATCCACCCAAAAATTACGGTGAAATTTTCAGAAAATTATTTATCCGAATTCAAGGTAAATAGTCGCATGACAAATATCATATTTATTGTGCTTGATTATTCAGAACTTTGAATAGTAAATAAAAACAATCATTATGGTAACGAAACACATTTTAACCCAAGAATTTCCAGAGTACGAAACAAAAATTAACAATTTAAAAGTTGAAAACATACATTTTAAAAAGTTGTTTCACGAATTTGACGAATTAGATCATGAAATCTATAGAATTGAAAGCGACGCTGTACCAGCATCAGATGAAGCTTTGAATGATTTAAGAAAAAAAAGAGTGCATTTAAAAGATGAAATTTACCAGTTTTTAACGAATAATTAATTTCTTCTTTTTTATTTTGATAGAATCCTTGTAGAGCTAATTTACAGGGATTTTTTTTATCTTTGATTTTTTATTCCACGCTATGACTCCAAAAATCGTAAGCATACCAGCCAAAAAACTTATTGGATATTCCATTGAAATGTCTTTATTAGACAACCGAACACAAACCATTTGGAAACTATTTATGCCTCGATTAAAAGAAATCAAAAACGCAGCGAGTGCCGATTTATTCTCGCTACAAAATTATCCTGAAAATTATTTTACGAATTTCACACCAGAAACCCTTTTTACAAAATGGGCCGCTGTGGAAGTTAAAGATTTTGAAAACATTCCTGATGGATTTGAAAAACTAGAAATCACTGGCGGGAAATACGCTGTTTTTCTTCACAAAGGAAACACAGAAATGTTTGCCAAAACAGCGCAATATATTTATACTGAATGGCTGCCAAATTCAGGTTTTCAATTAGATAATAAACCGCATTTTGAAGTGTTAGGCGACAATTATTTAGGTCACGAAAACCCAGAAAGTGAAGAAGAAATTTGGATTCCAGTTATTCAGTAACCAGTTAACAAAGCTCTTTTTACTTTTTACTTAGCTCTTTTTACTTGGCTCTTTTTACTTAGCTCTTAAAAACTAATTCAACTGCTCGCTAAACAATTTAATCAAAGTCTGTCCATCAATCATGTGATTTGGTGAATCTTCAATAAGTCGTAAAGCACGTTTCATCGCATACGGATCTAAACCCATATTAATTCCGATTTCGTTGATTTTCACTCGTTCTCTTTCGTGCAAAACATCATCACTTCGCATCAATAAAGCCAAACGGTAAAACTGACAAATTCTATTCAATTCGTCTTTGATTACATTGATTTCCCCTTTATTCTCATAAAGTTTATGCAACGTTTCCTTGTCAACTCCTAATTCATAAGCAACAATCTCAATGAAATCATATTCTCTGTCGTGCAATTCGCCGTCCACTAAAGCAAACGAAATCATTTCTTTTAACAAACTTATTTTTTCTTGAGTAGTTTCCATCAAAATTCTTACTTTTATAATATATTCTTCAAATATAAAAAATGATACGATTTTTAAGCCTTTTATTACCACTTTTTTTGTTTTCGATTCATCAAACTGAAGCTCAAAACCGATATTCAACCTTCGAAATTAACGCACCACAATTACAAACCAAAAAGAAAATTTGGGTGTATTTGCCTTTAAACTACGAAAAATCGAACAAAAAATATCCTGTAATTTATATGCATGATGCTCAAAATTTATTTGATAAAGATTTCTCTTTTGGTGGCGAATGGAATATTGACGAAACTTTAGACAGTTTGAAAGCTAAAGTTATTGTAATTGGAATCGAACATGGAAATGAAAAACGATTTGAAGAATTAACACCTTATAAAAACGAAAAACGTGGCGGCGGAAATGCTAATGCGTATTTAGAATTTATCGTAAAAACATTAAAACCTCAAATTGATTCGACATACAGAACCAAAACAAATGCTAAAAACACTTGTATTTGGGGAAGTTCACTTGGCGGATTAGTATCTTTTTATGCGGCTTTGCAGTATCCAGAGGTGTTTGGAAAAGTGGGTTGCTTCTCCCCTGCTTTTTGGATAAATAAAGAAGAAATTTTTCAGAAAATGGAAAACACACCAAAGTTCAATACTAAAATTTATTTGCTTTGTGGCGACAACGAAGACAAAGGAAATATGGTTGGTGATATGAAAGAAATGGAGACCCTAATCAATTCGAAACGGTGCGAATGCAAGAAACTAAATAAATCGGTAATTGTAAAAGGTGGCGAACATAACGAAAAATTATGGCGAAATGCGTTTGCAAAAGCGTATCTTTGGCTTTTCTAAGCAAATTCAACATTAACAACGAATTAGGAGTTAGGAACAAAAAATAAAAACATATTATACAATGAATAACAACGATATCTTCAAAAAACTACGTGTTGCCTTACAATTACGTGACGACCAAATAGTTGAAATTTTAAACCTTGTCGATTTTAAAATGTCGAAAGGCGAATTAGGCGATATTTTCCGTGCGGAAGATCATTCTAATTTTATGGAATGTGGCGACCAAGTATTGCGTAATTTCTTAAACGGATTAATTATTCATTTACGCGGTACGAAGGAAAACCCGAAAAATCCGCGTGAAGTAATCAAATCACACAAAGATTACGAAACACAAACGGAAAGAACAGACAAAACTATTTACGAACCGAAGCAACCTTACAACAAAACGGATAGTAAAACACAATTTAAACCAAGAACGGGCGATAAAAAACCTTTCACAAAAGACGGCGACAAAAAAGAATTCAAACCGAAAACTGGTGAAAGTTCAGATAAAAAACCAGCTTTTGGAAAAAACAAATTTGGTAACGACAAAAAACCAGCCAAACAAAACCCAGTCGAAAAATTCAAGTTTAAAGACGGAAAAAAATAAAACAAAATCCTCAATAGTACTATTGGGGATTTTTTTATATTTACGAGTGAGAAGAAATACTTGTGAAAACTTAATAAAATGAAAAACGTTTTTGAATACATAACGGAGATTATTGGTTGGTTACAAATTGTAGCTTCACCTCTTTTAATAGGTTTGGGAATTGGAGGATTTATTTATTTTTCAGATCCAACATTACTAAGACTTATCATTGCAATAATTATTTCTACTATTGGCTTAGTAATTGGAATAATTTGGGCGAACAAAATTTGGAAAACGAAAGGAACAGTATGGTTTATGTCTCAAGTTAGCGCAACTCCAGATTTAGATAATCTCAACATGAATCAAGAAGATAAAAACCAGACAGATAAACCATGAAAAATACGCAACAAATCGCTTCTCGTTTTAGAGAAGTCATTTTAAACGGAACTTGGATTGCCAACACCAATTACAAAGCCCAATTGACAAATTTAGATTGGGAAATTGCCACAAAAAAGCTACATTCTTTTAACACTATTGCTGTTTTATCACAACACATTCACTATTATATTTCTGGAATTTTAAAAGTTTTGAATGGCGGAACACTGGACATTAAAGACCAATTTAGTTTCAATTTTCCAGCAATCGAATCACAGAAAGATTGGGAGAATTTTCTAACTAAATTTTGGAACGATTCTGAAGAATTTGCGTGTTTAGTGGAACAAATGTCTGATGAAAAATTAGAAGCCGTTTTTGTAGATGCAAAATACGGAACCTATCAAAGAAATATTGACGCGATGATTGAACACAGTTATTATCATTTAGGTCAAATTGTTTTAATTAGAAAAGGGATTTCAAATAATGATTAGAAAAAAATCGAAGTAAGCATAGTTCAAACCAAACAAGGCATAGTTTCAATCGAACAAAACATAGTTCAAACCGAAGTAAGCATTGACACAATTGAAACGGACAATGTCGTCAAAAAAAAAATCTCTGACAAAAAACAACACAAAAAATGCTTAAAAAAATTCATCATATTGCTATTATTTGTTCGGATTACGAAAAATCAAAGCAATTTTATACTGAGATTTTAGGATTCGAAATCACGCAAGAAGTATATCGCGAAGAACGACAATCTTATAAATTAGATTTATCATTAAATGGTAATTATTGTATCGAATTATTCTCCTTTCCAAATCCACCAAAAAGAATTTCCAGACCAGAAGCTTGCGGATTGCGTCATCTTGCCTTTGAAGTAGACAATATTGAAAGTGCAATCGAAACTTTATCCAATCATAACATTAAAACTGAACCTATAAGAATGGACGAATTCACTCAAAAAAGATTTACTTTTTTCGAAGATCCAGATCAATTACCTATTGAATTATATGAAATGTAATAAAACAAAAAATCCTGAACATTCATTCAGGATTTTTTTATATTTTTTAATTGTAAACCGATTCTTTTTTGAAGTGAACTGCTAATAAATAATATACAACAGCTCTATATTTACTCTTATTTGAACGTCCATATTTTTCAATAACCGCATCAATACCTTTATCTAAATCGTCACCCTCTTTTAAGCCTAATTTCTTAATTAGAAAATTATTTTTTACAGTTGCAATTTCTTTTTCATCAGTTCCAGAAACTGTTGAAGAATCAGCGTTATAAATGGATGGACCACAACCAATAACTACTTTAG
>JAUMDQ010000032.1:0-11571 GCA_032121715.1 Flavobacterium sp. | reverse complement strand
ACCTATTTTAAAAGACATTGAATTTTACGAACATGAAGACAGAGGTGTGGATTATTTCGTAAAAGATCCAGAAAAATACCGTAATAAAAATATCGTAATTGCTGGTGGTGGTGATTCTGCCTTAGATTGGAGTATTTTCCTTTCGAATGTAGCTTCATCAGTAACCTTAATTCATAGAAGAAATGAATTCCGTGGCGCTTTAGATTCTGTAGAAAAAGTGCAAGAATTAAAATCGGCAGGGAAAATAAAATTAATTACGCCTGCAGAAGTGGTTGGTTTCAAAGGAACCGAAAGAATTGAATCGTTAGATATTGAAATGAACGGTGCACGTATGAATGTACCAACCGATTATTTCATTCCACTTTTCGGATTAACTCCAAAATTAGGCGCAATTGCCAATTGGGGATTAGAAATTGAGAAAAACGCGATTAAAGTAAACAACGCTTTGGATTATCAAACCAATATTGACGGAATTTACGCTATTGGCGATGTCAACACGTATCCAGGAAAATTAAAGTTGATTTTATGTGGTTTCCACGAAGCGACCTTAATGTGCCAAAGTGTGTATAACAGAATCAATCCAGGAAAACGTTATGTGTTAAAATATACTACAGTTTCAGGTGTAGATGGTTTTGATGGAACAAGAAAAGAAGCTGAAAAAGCAGTTGTAAAATCCATAGATTAATGAGTCAAGACGTTACCATATATATTACCGACAGAAAAGGTGTAAAACACGAAGTTTTAGCGCCAACAGACATGAATATGAATGTGATGGAATTAATCCGTTCGTATGAATTAGCCGAAGAAGGAACTGTTGGTATTTGCGGCGGAATGGCTATGTGTGCTTCTTGTCAATGCTATTTACTAAACGATGTGTTAAAAACCGAAAGAAACGATGACGAGGAAGCCATGTTAGCCGATGCCTATCACGTAAAAGACAATAGCCGACTAGGTTGCCAAATTCACATTTCTGAAGATTTAGAAGGTTTGGAACTAGAAATTGCACCAGAACAATAGAATTTAACTTTTTTGTAACTTTTTTTTATTTTCCTCGTATAATTAAAGTAACAAAAAATAATAGATGCAAAATCCTACTAATTTACTAGGTTTACACGTATTACTTACTTTAAAAACGGAACACAATAGTAAACTTACTACTTGTGATTCTTTCATAACTTTTGTAAACTTACTTTTACAAGAGCATGATCTAGAATTAATAGGTCAAACTTCACATGTTTTCGAAAATAATAGCTTTACCATTGCTTTTTGTTTGAAAGAATCCCATATTTGTATTCATACTTGGCCAGAAATAAATCAATTAACTACAGATGTATATTTGTGTAATTATTCGTGTGATAATACACAAAAAGTTAGAGATATTTCAAATCAAATAACTAGCTATTTTGAAGCAACTATTGTGAAACGAAATGAAATTGAAAGATAATGAGCATTTGTACTTGCCCAGAATGTAGTCATACTACAGAAATAATCAATAAAATTGATTTTAAGACTTTTGGTTGTTCAAATTGTGGACATGTTTTTACATTTCAAAACGCTACTTCAGAAAACTATTCCTTTTCTTCGTACAAGAATACTCAAAACATGTTATCAATTGGTCTTAAAGGAACTTTTGACAATGAAATGTTTGAAGTTGTTGCCGTAATTGTAAAAAATTTAGGTTGGTATAATTATTCGAGAGAATATACACTTCAATCTCAAAGCGGAAAATTTATTTATTTATCTGAATGTAATGGACATTGGATAAAGCTTAAAGAAATTGATGATTTAAATTTAAAACAGTTTAATAGATTAGATATTTATTACAATAACATTACGTATAAAAAATACGATGATAGTAAAACTGACATCATATATTTAGCTGGGTTTTATGATTTTCAAATAAAAACATCAAAAGTGCATGCAAGTGAATTTATTTGCCCGCCTTATATTTTGTCTATGGATGATTTTGGAGGAGACCATGTTTATCACGGAGAACACATCACCAAAAATGAAATTGAAAAAATATTTAAGATTAATAATTTATCTTCAAGAAGTAGTGTTGGAATTGTACAACCTTTTTATGTAGATTTCGCAGATACGGCAAAAATTTTCATTGCAACCATTATTTTTATGTTGCTCATTTATATTTTATGGGGTCAATCTTCTACTCAAACCGTACTTTCAACAAGTTTAAATATAGATACTTATAAAAATAAAGAATACGTTTCTCCATCTTTTGAATTTACTGGAGGAGCATCACCGTTAACAATTGAAATAAATGCACCAGTAGATAATTCATGGGCGTATACTGGTGTTAGTTTAGTAAATGAAAATACAAGCGAAGAGCAATTTGCCGAACAAGATATTGAATATTACCATGGTAGCTCAGGTGGAGAAAGTTGGACAGAAGGATCAACGAATGAAAAATTTTCTTTTTGTGGAGTAGAACCAGGAAAATATCATTTAGCATTTACTACATCTGCGGAAGAAAGGGTTACTTATATTCCACCAGGAACAACGTATGAAACTAATCAACCTATTTCAACTGAAAGTGCTAATCCAAGTTTAGAAATGTCAATTAAAGCTACATTAGAAAAAACACCTTTTTGGAATGTTGGTTTTTGTATGCTAATTTTGGCAGGAGGAATAGTTCTTTTATTTGGACTAAAATACATTTTTGAAGTTTCAAGATGGAGCGATAGTAGTTATTCACCTTATAAATCTGAGGAAAGTTAATATGGATGCTGTTTTAAATTTTATTAAAAAGAATATATTCGGTTTTGCTATTGCAATTCCAGTTTTTGCAATATTTTTATTTTTTACTTATAAAGGAAATAGAATTTGCGATTGTAAAGAAACAGAAAAAACACAAAGTGGCTCAACTGCTTATAGAGGCGGCGGCGTAAATAGATTTTATCACAAGTAAAAATATCAATATTTAATAATAATATAAACTGAAAAATATGTTAGTAAACGGATTAATTAACTCAATAGTGTTTTCATTAGTTGGAATTGTAATTTTATTAATTGGTTATTTCATCATTGAAAAAACCACTCCAGAAAATACATGGAAGGAAATTGTACAAAATAAAAACACCGCATTAGCCATTGTTTTTGCAGCATTAATTATAGGTATTTCTATGATAATTAGCGCCGCTATTCATGGGTAAAAAATTCTTAAAATTTGAATATTTACTTTTATTTGCCGTATTTGTAATCGCTACGTGCGGACTTATTTACGAGTTAATTGCAGGAACTTTAGCCAGTTATTTACTTGGTGATTCGGTCAAACAATTTTCTTTTATCATAGGTGTGTACTTGTTTTCAATGGGAGTAGGTTCGTATTTTGCGAAATTCATCAAAAAAAACCAACTAAATACGTTTATTGAAATAGAAATAATTGTCGGATTAATCGGCGGTTTAAGTTCTGTTTTGCTATTTATACTTTTTGAAAAAGTAGATTATTTTCAAGTTGTTTTATATCTCTTAGTTTTTATTACAGGATGTTTAGTAGGCCTAGAAATTCCGCTTTTAATGAATATTTTGAAAGAAAAAGTAGAGTTTAGCGAATTAGTATCCAATGTTTTTACGTTCGATTATATTGGCGCTTTATTAGCTTCAGTTTTATTTCCTTTGGTGTTTATTCCTCAATTAGGTGTTATAAAAACTTCCTTATTTTTCGGGATGATTAATATTTCTGTTGCGATTTTTTTGACATTTTTATTGCAAAAAGAAATAAAAAATAGCTTACTACTGAAATTCAAATCCATCTTTTCATTTTTGCTTTTAGTAGTAGTTTTCTTTTTTTCTGACAAAATACTATATGGAGAAAATATTGTTTTCACCAACACAACTCCGTATCAAAGAATTGTGTTAACACACAATAAAAACGATTATAAACTCTATCTAAACAACAATCTCCAGTTTTCATCTGCCGACGAATACAGGTATCACGAAGCTTTGGTACATCCAGCAATGGAAAACGCAACAAGTATTGAAAACGTTTTGGTTTTAGGTGGTGGCGATGGTTTAGCGTGTAGAGAAATTTTAAAATACAAAGAAGTTAAAACCATTACATTGGTAGATTTAGATGAAAAAATGACGCAAATGTTTAAAGAAAACACCATTCTTAAAACCTTTAATCACAATTCGTTTCTAAATAAAAAAGTAACCATTCATAACCAAGATGCTTTCCTTTGGGCGAAAACAACTACCAAAAAATACGATGTAATTATCATCGATTTTCCCGATCCATCCAATTATAGTTTAGGGAAATTGTATTCCTTAAATTTTTATAAAACGTTAGCGAATTTAGCTAATCCAAACACGGTAATCGTAATCCAAACGACGTCGCCTTATTTTGCGCCTAAATCGTTTTGGTGCATTAATAAAACTGTTAAACAAGTGTTTTCAAATACAGATGCCTATCATGTTTATGTGCCATCTTTTGGCGAATGGGGTTTTACAATCGCTACATTAAATCCAGAAAACACTTTTGATAAAGTAAACAGAAAAGTAAATCATCTTAAATTCTACAACCACAATTATAAAAGTTTGAATCAATTCCCAAAGGATATGATGGCCAATAATGTGGAAATAAACCGATTAGATAACCAAATTTTAGTACGCTATTTCGATGAAGAATGGGGAAAACTCTAGTCAATTTTCAAGAAGAAACTTTGTAAAAAGTGTAGTTTTCGCAAGCATAATGGCTCAAATTCCAGCTATTTTACATTCTTGTAAAAACACATTAGCCGAAATTTTTTTAAAAATCACAGGAACGAATCATGTTTTAGGCCACCGATTATGGCTTAAAAACTTTCCAAAACATTCAGAAATTATCGAAATTCCCATACTAATTATTGGTGGTGGAATTACAGGTTTATCTGCAGCCCGACAATTGGTTAAAAAAAATAAAACTGATTTTTTATTGTTAGAATTAGAAAGTACTATCGGTGGAAATTCTAGTTTCGGAACCAATAAAGCAACCTCATTTCCTCACGGCGCACATTATTTGCCTTTGCCAAATTTACACGACAAAGAACTAATTTCCTTTTTACACGAATCGAAAATTATAACGCATTTTGAAAAAGAACTACCCGTTTTCGATGAAACTCAAATGTGTTTTAAACCTCAAGAAAGACTTTTTATTAAGAACAATTGGCAAGAAGAATTAATCCCAAAATATGGAAATTCTGATGTCGCGAATGAAGAAATCAATCGCTTTTTTGAAATAACAACGCAATTAAAAGAAGAAAAAGGCTCTGATGGTTTGTATCATTTTGACATTCCGATTAAAAAGATTTCCAAAGACAAAAAATACCGTGATTTAGATGCAATAACCATGAAAGAGTGGTTAATGGAAAATAAATTTACTTCGGAAGAGCTTTTCGAATATGTAAATTACTGTTGTAAAGATGATTTCGGAATTGGCGTTGATTTCATTTCTGCTTGGGCTGGCTTATTCTATTTTACTGCCAGAAAACACGATGCATCAACTACTGAAAATGTATTAACTTGGCCAGAAGGTAACGGAAGATTAGCTACTCATTTGGCGAAATTCGCAAATAACAAAACCAAAAACAACCAATTGGTTTATGAAGTTAAACAAAATAACAATCTTGTTGAAGTGCTTTGTTTTGATGCGAAAAACAACAAATCTGTGACGTATAAATGCGAAAAAGTGATTTGTTGCTCACCACAATATATCAATTCGTATTTGTTTAAAGATAGAAAAACAAGTGCTAAATTCCAATACGCACCTTGGTTTACGGCAACAATAAGTTTAAAAAAGGAATCAGAATTGAACAATTCAGAATTGTACTGGGATAATGTAATTTATAAATCGAAAGGTTTGGGTTATATTTATAATCAGCATCAAACTATAAATCAAGTTATTGAAAATAAATCGATTACGTATTATTATTCTTTTTCAAATTCGAACTTAAAACAAGCGAGAAAAGAATTCTTAAAAATGAAGGAAGAAGAAATTAAAAAAATCATTATTTCCGATTTAAGTATCGCGCATCCAAATATTAGTAATGAAATCGAAACCATTGAAATTTATAAAATTGGTCATGGAATGATAAGTCCAACACCTAATTTTATTTTTAGTGAAGAAAAAGAAATAGCAGCTAAAAGTATTAATAATAAGATATTTTTTGCCCATAGTGATTTATCAGGAATATCTGTTTTTGAAGAAGCTTTTCATCAAGGAATAGACGTTGTAAACCAAATTTTCAATGAAACAACCTTGGATTCATAAAGCCAAAACAGACGGAATTTTCATTTTAGCACCATCTTTTATGGTGTTACTTATTGTTTTTCTGTTTCATAATCAACTAATGCTAATCGAAAAAAATTACTCTTTTTACGTTTGGTTAATTTTGATTGTTGGTATTGATGTGGCTCACGTTTACGCAACTTTATTTAAAACCTATTTCGTAAGAGAAACCTTTAATCAAAGTAAAAAACTATTGATTTCATTGCCAATAATCTGTTTTTTAATCGGTATGATTTTGTTTTCATTCGGTACTTTAGTTTTTTGGTCGTTTTTAGCTTATGTTGCTGTTTTTCATTTTATTAGACAACAATATGGTTTCATGCGATTGTATTCGAGAAACGAAATCAAAACCAAATTTCAAGTTTTTTTAGATAATCTAATTATTTATAATGCCACAGTTTTTCCCATGTTGTTTTGGTTTTTATCGAACAATCGAAAATTCAATTGGTTTGTTGAAAACGAGTTTTTTCTGTTTAAAAATAGTAACGTGATTCATTATTTGTACTATTTATATTTTGTTATAATTGGTGTTTATGTTTTAAAAATAGCGTACATTTTTCTAACTAAAAAAGAGTTTAATATTCCGAAAAACGCACTAATTATTGGAACATATTTGTCTTGGTATTTCGGTATTGTTTTTTATAATAACGATTTAATATTCACATTACTAAACGTTGTTTCTCACGGAATTCCGTATTTAGCTTTGATTTATTTTAAAGAAGTTGGTGAAACTAAAATTGGTTTTTTTAAAGGAATTTCTACATTTATGAAGACAGCCATATTTCTTATTTTCTTATTAGGAATTGCTTTTTTAGAAGAGTTTTTTTGGGAGATTTTCGTTTGGCAAGAAAATTTTAATTTCAATTTTGAGGTTTCCGAAAAATGGCAACTCATTTTAGTGCCATTATTAACCGTGCCTCAGTTTACACATTATTTATTAGACGGTTTCATTTGGAAAACCAAAAAATAACTATTTGTAATCATTCAATTTCTGTGGTGTTTCAATATATTCTTTTACAATTTGTAAAACACCCTCATCATTGGTGTCAATTAACCACTTAATTAATGAAATTTTACCGTTTTCAATTTCAATTCCTGTAATGTTTCTTGGATGCACGCAACTTCCATCGTTGAAAAAATTCAATAAATTTTCACTTGGTTTTGGAAAATGAGGTCGATGTGTGTGACCAACTATGGTAATTTTATTTCCGTTTTCTGAAATCCATCGTTTAATTCTTCTTTCAATTTTTAAAGATTCGAGATAATTTTTAGCTGGACTTGTTGGGTCTTTAATTCCCCAAACTTGAAGTGGTTTCCAAAGGATTCTCACAAAAAATCGATTGAATTTCCAACCCGCATAATTCATAAAATCTGCTTGATGTCCGTGTGTTAAAAAGATTTCTTGACCAGTTTCTGCATGTTCTAAAACTATTGCTTCATTGAAAGTTAAAGTTGGCATTAATGGCACGCTTTTGCCAGCCGCAGTATCAAAATATTCTGCAAAATGTTTTTTCACAACATTCGGGTTTCGGTACACCATATCGTGATTACCATAAATCATATGCAATTTGTTTCTGTGATAGAATTTTTTCAAAAGCAAATACACGTTTTTATTTGCTTCAATAATGTCTTTAAAAAACAAGTTTTCCCATAATTCATCACCATCGCCTAATTCAATATACTGAAAATCATTTTTGTAATACTGATGTAAAGCATGCATGTAAATATTACGATTATTAGCAAAATCATCTGCAAAACTTCCATCTCCACGATGACAATCACTAAACAAAATAAATTTATCCGAATCGGTAAATTTAATTCGGAGGGCGTTTTTATAAGCTCTTGTTAATCGGGTTTGTGAAGACATGTTAAGTTGTTTCTAACAAATATATGAAAATAGTAGTTGATATTTATTTCTTAAAAACACAAAAGCCACATTGCTGTGGCTCTGTTTATTTTAATCTGTACGGTGTGATATTAACGTCTTTTTTTAGTGTAATTTTTAGCACTTTTATCTCCATAAATTTTCTTGGCTTGTCCTGGTGGAAGAGGTTTAGATTTACGAACAACTGTAGTTCTCGACGTTCCTGGTAATGAAACACCAACACTACAACTTCCTAAACTACAAAAAGTTGAAACAAAAAGAGTTACAATTAATAATTTTAATAACAATGATTTCTTCATTATAAATTGGGTTTTTTAAATGGTTTTAGCTTATTTTCCAGTAAAAACCGCTTTTCTTTTTTCTAAAAATGCCGTTGTTCCTTCTTTGAAATCTTCTGTGCCAAATGAAGCACCAAAGTTTTTAATTTCTGTTGCAAAACCATTTACACCATCTTGGTAATTCGCATTAATAGCTTCAATTGCTTTGGCAATGGCTACACTTGAGTTGTTACTGATTTTTGTAGCAATTGATTTTGCTAAATCTAATAATTCTTCTTGTGGAACCACGTGATTTACTAATCCGTATGTTTTAGCCGTTTCTGCATCAATCATATTGGCTGTCATGATCAATTCCATAGCTCTACCTTTTCCGATTAATTGCGCTAAACGTTGCGTTCCTCCATAACCTGGAATTACACCTAAAGTTACTTCTGGTAAGCCCATTTTAGCATTTGTTGAAGCAATTCTGAAATGACAAGACATGGCTAATTCTAATCCACCACCTAAAGCAAAACCGTTTACAGCTGCAATAACTGGAGTTTGTAAATTCTGTACAAAATCAAACAATAATTCTTGACCATTAGCTGCTAATTGTTCGCCTTCTGAAACAGAAAAATGAGCAAATTCCGAAATATCAGCGCCTGCTACAAAGGCTTTTTCACCACTTCCAATTAGAATAATAACTTTGGTAGTGCTATCATTATTTAAATCAGTAAAAGCAGCATTTAATTCTTTAATTGTTGCAATGTTTAATGCGTTTAATTTTGTGGGTCTGTTGATGGTAACAATCGCTAAATTGTCTTGTTTTTCAATTAAAATATTTTCCATTTTTTAGTTTTTTATAGGTAATGTAACGGTGAATGTTGTTCCTTTTCCTTCTTCGGTATCAAAAGTAATCGTTCCTTTATAATTTTCAATAATATTTTTAATAATCGCTAAACCTAATCCCATTCCAGAATTTTTCGTGGTGAATTTGGGTTCGAAAATATATGTAGCATTTTCTGTTGAAATCCCAATTCCATTATCGGAAACTTTTAAGATAAACTGATTTTCTGTTTTTGAAAGGTCCACAATAACTGATTTCGTTTCTTGGTTTTCAGGTATAGCTTGAATGGCGTTTTTCACTAAATTAGTTACAATTCGTGTCAGTTGCGCTCTGTCAAAAAGAGTAAAAATTTCTTTTTCTGTTGTGTGGAATTGAATATAATCTTCGTTAAAAATTTCCAATGCCTTTTTACTGATTTGAACAATGTTTAAAAGTTCATTTTGTTGACCTGGCATGTTGGCAAAATTTGAAAAAGCACTGGCTACCGTTGTCATCGTATCAATTTGTTGAATCAAGGTTTCCGAGTAATCGTTTAATTTCTGATTGATATTTGGATCGTTCACATCAAATTTTCTTTGAAAACTCTGAATTGTTAATCGCATCGGTGTTAATGGGTTTTTAATTTCGTGTGCGACTTGTTTAGCCATTTCGCGCCAAGCATGTTCTCGTTCACTTTGAGCGAGTTTTTGCGCACTTTCCTCTAACGTATCCACCATGTTGTTGTACGATAAAATTAGCCCGTTAATTTCCTGATTTCCGGGTTGAAGTGTCAATTTCTGATTGCGTTCATTTAATTGGGTGACTTCTAATTTTTCTGAAATTTGAGATATGGATTTCGTAATATTACTAGACAATAGATAAGACAATAATATCGAAATAATAAACATAATGATATATACTTGTGCATATCTGGTTAAGAAATTACGTGCTTCTTCATTATAAAAATCACTATTTTCTTCATATGGTATGTTTAAAATCGCTAAGTTTTTAAACTTAATGTCTTTTATATAACTGAAAGATGATTTTAAAAAGGTTTCGTTTTCTTGCGATTTAGTAATGACCACTCTTTTTTCAGAAGAATTTTGTAAATCTTTAAGAATTTCAGCATTGATATTTGGAACTTTTTTATCAATTTTAAATGCCGATTTAGAAGACAAGAGTAGTTTGCCATTTAAATCGAAAAAGTTGATTTCTAAACTATGAATATCTGATAATTCGTGAATCCTATCTTTAAAAATTAAACGAATATTTTTGGTTAAAAGTGGATAACTTGTGGTTTTTAGAATGTATTCGATGTGTTCTTTTATGGCGCTTTCTTTTCGTGATAAACGCTCTTCGTGGTATTCTTTAGCTTCATATCGGAAGTGAATTAAAGAAACTATCGTGATTAAAATAGTAGAAAATGTCGTTAAAAACAACATTGACAAAAAGATTCTTCGTCTTAAGGATAGCGTATTTATTTTGAAAAATTTATTCACTTTTTTTAGTTCTAATTCTTTTATAGAATTTAAATCCAAGCATTATTAAGACCGAAAAAAGAATAATTCCGACCACGCCATAAATCCAATTGATTGCATTTTTTAAAATTACTAAAAAAACAACCGCAAACAAAATGATGGTGGCGCCTTCGTTCCATAAACGCATAAAGTTAGACGTGTAATTAACTTTGTCGTTTTGTAAATCTTTATAAATATGATGACATTTAAAATGATATAGGAATAATAAAACTACAAATCCTAATTTGACTTGCATCCAACGCATTTCTAAAAAAGCAGGATTTAAATACAATAAAGAAATCGCAAAAATAACAGCTAAAACCGCACTTGGCCAGGTAATAATGTACCACAAACGATACGTCATTATTTTGTATTGCTTTTGTAAAATTTCTTTTTCTGGTGAAGGCATTTCATTGGCTTCTATTTGATACACAAACAAACGAACAATGTAAAACAAACCTGCAAACCAAGTGATTACAAAGATTAAATGTAAGGATTTTAAATAATCGTAATATTCCATTTTCTACTTCAAGTTGATTCTTTTTACTTGGTTCTTTTTACTTGGTTCTTTTTACTTTTTACTTGGCTCTTCTTTAAACTCTTCAATCCATTTCGCAACTACACCACACCATTCGTCTTCGTCATTCATACAAGGAATCGCTAAAAATTCTTCTCCTCCATGATGAATAAATTGTTCGTTAGCTTCCATAGCAATTTCCTCTAACGTTTCTAAACAATCAGCTACAAAAGCAGGAGTTACAACCGCTAATTTCTTAATTCCTTTTTCTGGCATTTTGTTAATT
>JAUMDQ010000031.1:0-9018 GCA_032121715.1 Flavobacterium sp. | reverse complement strand
CATTCATTACAGAAACTTCTCTATCAATAATTCGTTGTAAAGCTGCTTCTCTGTCTTGTATATCTTTTAAATCTGCCGCAATTTCATCTTCTTTTTTCGTCACACTTAAAATAATTCCTAATGACAAACATGTCATCCAAACTGAAGTTCCTCCACTACTTATTAATGGTAAAGGCTGACCAGTTACAGGTAATAATTCCACTGCAACACCCATATTAATTAAGGCTTGAATAATTATCGGAAAACCGAGCCCGATGATGAGTAATTTTCCAAACATATTGGTTGTTTTGTTGGCTCTAATTAAAAATCTAAAAAACAACAACATGTAAAAAAACACTAACAGATAACCTCCAATTAAACCGTATTCTTCAATGATAATAGCAAAAATAAAATCGGAAGAAGATTGAGGTAAAAAATTTTTCTGAATACTTTTCCCTGGTCCAACTCCATTTATTTTTCCAACAGCTATGGCAATTTTTGCGTTTTCAATTTGGTATTTGTCTTCGTCTGGTTTGTCTGTTGTGAAATTTTCAATTCGGCTTACCCAAGTATTTACACGGCTAAATGCTTTTTTCTCTGGAAAGGCTTTCGCTAATAAAAAAAACAAGGCCAAAACCGCAATTCCACTTGCCAATACAATCGCTAAATATTTTAACGGATACTGTCCGATGTATAACAACATGCAAACCATAGCAAACATTAAAGCTGCTGTTGAAAAGTTGGATGGTAAAATAAAAATCAAAACAGCACCAACTGGCAACCAAATTTGCACAACTGAATCTTGAAAATTGTATTCTGTTTCTTTAATTTTTGTTAGTGTTCTTGCCACATATACCATTAATATTGTGAATGCCAATGTTGACGGTTGAAATGAAAAATTCACAAAAGGAATATTTAACCAACGGCTTGCATTAGCTCCTCCAATTGTTTTTCCTTGTAACAAAGTAAAAAGCAATGCTGGAACAATTACTATCATTCCAAAAATAGCATACTTTTTAAATCTTTCGAAATGCAATTTATGCACTAGAAATACAATTCCTAATCCGATTGATAAATGAACAAAATGTTTAAACAAAATACCAAAAGTTGTACCTCCATTACCAACAGTATACACCAAGTTTGTACTGGCACTATACACAGGCAGGAAAGACGCCATGGCTAGTAAAAAAATTACTGCCCATATTGTTTTGTCTCCTTTAAGATACTTTAATTTGTTCATCTTATAAATATGCGACTCCGCTGGAGTCATAACTAATTCTTGTTTTTGTTATAAATTTTGCACAGCTAACTTGAATTGCTTTCCTCTATCTTCGTAATTTTCAAATAAATCGAAACTAGCGCAAGCTGGAGAAAGTAGAACTGTATCACCTCTTTCAGCCATTTTATTTGCAATCTTTACGGCTTCAGACATAGAAGTTGTTTCTACAAACATATCAACTAAACCTTCAAATTTATCTGCCAATTTTTTATTATCCACACCTAAACAGATAATTCCTTTTACTTTTTCACGAACTAATGACATTAATTCATCGTAATCATTTCCTTTATCAACTCCACCCACAATCCAAACCGTTGGTGTATTCATACTATCTAAAGCAAAAAAAGTAGCATTTACATTTGTCGCTTTTGAATCGTTGATATACTGAACGTTGTTAATTTTCAACACTTTTTCTAATCTATGCTCCGCACCTTGAAAATTAGTTAAGCTTTCTCTGATAGTTGCTTTTCTAATGTTCATTAATTGTGCAACTGTTGTTGCAGCCATTGTGTTTTTAACATTATGTTTTCCTTCTAAAGCAAGTTTGTTGATTGGCATAATAAAATTTTCGTCGTTTAGGTTGATATTGATTTCGTTGTTTTCTGTAATACTTCCGCCTTCTTCTATTTTTTTAGTAAGTGAAAAAGGTAATTTGTTTGCTTTTATTTTATGATTGGCTAACCAATTTGTTATGGCTTCGTCATCTTCATCATATATAAAATAATCATCTTCATTTTGATTCATTGTTATTCTGAACTTGGAATCGATATATAAATTGTAATCGTAATTATATCGGTCTAAATGATCTGGACTTATATTCAATAAAACAGCAATATCTGGTTTGTAATTTATGATGCCATCTAATTGAAAACTACTTAATTCTAACACGTAGCAATCATGTTTGTTTTCGGCCACTTGCCAGGCAAAACTTTTCCCAATATTCCCTGCTAATCCTACATTTAACCCGCCTTGTTTTAGCAAATGGTACGTTAACAATGCTGTGGTTGTTTTTCCGTTACTTCCTGTAATTCCGATTGTTGTAGCTGTTGTAAATGGTGCTGCAAATTCAATTTCTGAAATCACTGAAATATTTTTTTCCAATAACTTTTTTACGATTGGTGATTTCTCAGGAATCCCTGGGCTTTTCATTACCACATCGGCATTCAGAATTAATTCTTCTGTATGCTTTTCATCTTCCCAAGCAATTTTATTTATCGTAAGAACTTCTTTATAGTTTTCTTTAATTTTTCCGAAATCAGACACAAAAACATCATATCCTTTTTTCTTTCCGTTCCTACACCACTTTCTCCACCACCTAATATTACTAATCTCATACTATCTTAATTTTAAAGAAACTAATGAGAAAATTGCCAAAATAATAGCCACAATCCAGAAACGGGTTACTATTTTACTTTCGTGATACCCTTTTTTCTGGTAATGATGATGCAATGGTGACATTAAGAAAATACGACGTCCTTCTCCGAATTTCTTTTTTGTATATTTAAAATATGCTACTTGTAAAACCACTGAGAAGTTTTCCGCTAAGAAAATTCCACATAAAACCGGAATCATTAACTCTTTACGAACTGCGATGGCGATTACGGCGATAATTCCACCAATAGTTAAACTTCCTGTATCACCCATAAAAACGGTTGCTGGATACGTGTTGTACCACAAGAAACCGATTAATGCTCCCACAAAAGCCGCTATATAAATAGTCATTTCTCCAGAATTTGGGATGTACATAATATTCAAATAATTGGAAAAAATAATGTTACCCGAAACGAAAGTGAAAATTCCTAAAACCAAAACTGAAATCGCTGAAGTTCCGGCGGCTAAACCATCAATTCCGTCCGTTAAATTCGCGCCATTTGAAACAGCTGTGATAATAAAAATTACAACAGGAATAAAAATCAACCAAGCCCATTTTTGATAATCGTCACCCATAAACGATAACAATTCCGCATAATCGAAAGTATTATTTTTTACGAATGGAATAGTTGTTTCCATTGATTTTACTTCAGGAGAAGTTGATTTTATTACCGTTTCAATTCCTTGTTTTTTAAGAACTACATCTTCTTTAATTGTAACACTTGGGTGAAAATACAAAGTCGCACCAACGATAATTCCTAAACCAATTTGTCCGATAACTTTAAATCTACCTTTTAAACCTTCTTTATCTTTTTTAAAAACTTTAATATAATCGTCTAAGAAACCAATACTTCCCATCCAAACGGTTGTTACTAAAAGTAAAATAATGTAAATATTATCCAACTTCGCCAATAACAAAACCGGAACTAGCGTAGCCAAAATAATAATTAATCCACCCATAGTTGGCGTACCTGCTTTTTGCACTTGACCATCTAATCCTAACTCGCGAACCGTTTCACCAACTTGTTTGTTTCTTAAATAACCAATGATTCTTTTCCCGTAAATGGTAGAAATTAGTAACGATAAAATCACTGCCATTCCTGAACGGAAAGTAATATATTGAAACAAACCTGCTCCTGGCAAATTGTAGGCTTCGTCTAAGTATTTAAAGATGTAGTATAGCATGTTTAAAAAAGTTTAAGAGTTTAAAAGGTTAAAGTTTAAAAGGTTTTGAGACTAAAAACTTCTTACTTTTTATATTTTATTTATCTAATTGTTTTAATAATTCTTGTACGATTTGCATGTCATCAAAATCATGACGCACTCCGTTTATTTCTTGATACGTTTCATGACCTTTTCCTGCAATTAAAATAATATCACCAGGATTTGCCATTTGACAAGCTGTTTTAATTGCTTGTTTTCTATCCAGAATTGATATTGTTTTTTTGAAATTCTGACCTTCCACGCCAGCTTCCATTTCTTCAATAATCGTTTGTGGATTTTCAGTTCTTGGGTTATCAGAAGTAAAAATAGCTTTGTCACTTAATGAAGCCGCGATGTTAGCCATAATTGGTCTTTTTGTTTTGTCTCTATCGCCACCGCAACCTACAATTGTAATTAATTGTTCGTTTTTCGTACGAATATCATCAATCGTTTTTAATACATTTTCTAAAGCATCCGGCGTATGTGCGTAATCGACAATCGCTGTGATTTTAGATTCAGAAATAATAAATTGAAAACGTCCAGAAACACTTTCTAATTCTGATAATAAGCGTAACGCTTCATTGCTTTCGATTCCTAATTCCAAAGCCACTCCATAAATGGCTAATAAATTATAAGCATTGAAAGAACCAATTAGTTTTGTCCAAACCTCATCATTATTAATTTTTAAAACCAATCCTGATAATTGATTTTCTAAAATTTGTGCTTTAAAATCGGCATACGTTTTTAAGGCATACGTTCTTTTTCTGGCAACTGTATTTTGAAGCATCACTACTCCGTTTTTATCTTCAATATTTGTAATAGCGAAAGCTGATTTTGGTAAATTATCGAAAAACGATTTTTTTACATCTCTATATTCTGCAAACGTATCGTGGTAATCTAAATGATCGTGCGATAAATTCGTGAACACACCACCTTCAAAATGTAAAGATTCAGTACGTTTTTGGTGAATTCCGTGTGAAGAAACTTCCATAAAACAGAATTCGCAACCTACTTCCACCATCTCATCTAAATACTGATTGATAGTTAACGAATCTGGAGTTGTATGAGTCGCTTTATATTCAATTTCATCAACCATGATTTTCACAGTCGATAACAAACCTACTTTATAACCTGCTTTTTTAAACATTTGATACAATAACGAAGCGATTGTTGTTTTTCCGTTCGTTCCTGTAATTCCTATTAATTTTAATTTTTGAGAAGGATTGTTATAATAATTTGCCGCTAAATACGATAACGCTTGATTTGAATTTTGAACTTTTACATAAGTAATATTCTCTAATAAAGTCGCAGGTAAATCTTCACAAACCACAACAGAAGCTCCTAATGAAATCGCTTTGTCAATAAATTGATGACCGTCCGAAAGCGAACCTTTTATTGCTACGAAAACATCATTGTTGGAAACTTTTCTTGAATCAAATTCAATTTTTTCTATAGCCAAATCCGTTGAACCGTGAACCGCTTCAATCTTAACTTTATATAATATGTCTTTTAAAATGCTCACGATAATTCTATAGTTATAGTTTGATTTTTCTTAAAAACTTCACCTGGATTAATGGATTGTTTTTTCACTTTTCCCACACCAATAAACTTCACTTTCAATCCTAAATTCTCTAATAAGGAAACCGCATCCATTCCTGCCATTCCTTTTACATTTGGAATTTTATTTGTATTTCCTTGCGATTTTTTTTCGTATTCCGCATACAAAACATCTTGCTTTGCGTTTTTCAATTTGATGCTTTTAAACTTATTGGTGTTCGGAACATCTGTAAATATTTTTTGAGCGATACGTTTGAAAACGGGTCCAGCTACATCAGCTCCGTAATAATTATTCAAAGACGTATTGGGTTTATGAACCACAATAATGCAAGAATATTTAGGATTATCAGCAGGGAAATATCCCACAAATGAAGAAGCATAATACATGTGCTCTTTTCCTTTACTATAATTTACTTGTGCTGTTCCTGTTTTACCAGCCATAGAAAAATCAGAAGAATACAACTTACTTCCTGTTCCTTTTTTGACCACATTAGCTAAAACTGCTTTCACTTTAGCTAAGGTTTCATCTGAACACATTTTTTCGTTAATGACTTCCGCTTCGTACTTTTTAATGGTTTTATTCCATTCTTTAATTTCTTTAACGAAAATCGGTTTAATCATTTTTCCGTTATTGGCAATTCCGTTGTATATAGTTAATGTTTGTAAAGGCGTCATAGAAACTCCGTAACCATACGCCATCCAAGGTAATGAAAGCGCATTCCATTTATCAGTTCCAGGTTGTGGAACGTAAGATTTTGCTTCACCTAACAACTGAATTCCGATTGGTTTATTAAATCCGTAACTGTTTAATCTGTCTGTAAATTGTTTTGGATTATTTTTATAATTTTCTTGGACAGCTTGTACTAAAACTGTGTTAGAAGAAACTTCAAATCCACGCGCTAAAGAAATACTTCCGTAACCACCATCGTGTGAATCTTTTACTTTTCTATTTCTGATGGTAATAATTCCGCCATTTGTATTGTATACTTTTGAAGTATCTACTTTTTTATCATCCAAAAGTGCGATTAAATCTAACAATTTGAAAGTTGAACCTGGCTCATGAGATTCAGCAACAGCATAATTTTGTGTTTCGAAATAGGAACCATCTTCTGCTCTTCCTAAATTGGAAATTGCTTTTACTTCACCTGTTTTCGTTTCCATCACCACTACACAACCGTGATCTGCTTCATACAATTCTAATTGTTTTAGTAACGCATGATGTGCAATATCTTGAATAAAAACATCTATTGTTGAAATGATATCGTAGCCATCAACTGGATCTAATTCATTCACATCAGAAATCGGTTTCCATTGGTTTTTTGCTATTTTTTGCATCAAACGGTGCCCATTTTTTCCGTTCAAATATTTACGAAACGCATATTCTAAACCTTTTCCTTGATTCCCATCACGTTCATAACCAATTGTTCTGTTAGCAATTAATCCGACAGGATGTTTACGAACGGTTTGTTGTTCTACAATAATTCCACCTTTGTTTGCACCTAATTTGAATAATGGAAATTTTTTAATTCGCATGTATTCTGTAAAACTCAATTTTCTAGCCACTAAAAAATACCTGTTTTTGGTGTTTTTGCCTTTTCTTAAATCTCTTTGAAATTCCCCTGACGATTTTCCTAAAAGACGTGCTAACGAATCAGAAAGTGCGACATAATTTTTCTCGAAATTTTCATCTGAAGGTGTAACCGCATCAAAACGAATGGTGTATTCTGGAATAGATGTAGCTAACAAACTTCCGTCAGAAGAATAAATATTTCCTTTATTGGCAGGAATATCGAAGTTTTTAACCGTACGTTGTTTCGCTAAATTTCTGTAATAATCACCACCAACCCATTGGATATTGAACAATTTTACAGCGATGGCAAGAGAAAACGCAAAAACACAGACTACTACAAAAGTGAGTCTGTATGAAATGATGTTATCTTTTTTTACTGCCATATTTTTAATTTATCGAAAAAGCTTTTGTCTTCTGGTTTGTGAATTACAATTTTCTTTGGAGGAACCGATGAGGGCAAAATTTGTCTCTCTTCCATTTTTTTAGAAATAGTAGATTCCATTTTCAGTTTCATTAACTCGGAACGGGTGTCTACAAATCGGGAACGCAACTCTTTTACTTCATTGGTTAACCTTGTAATTTTATAATTTTTTTCGTCGTAATTATGATTGAAATAAATCATTAACATAGCCAATGAAAACAAGAAAATAATGAATTTCCAAGTTTTAAGCGCATCATCATCAATTAAGAATTTCGCTTTTAAAAGGCTATATATACTGCTTTCTTTTGTCATTATTTTTTTTCAGCTACACGTAATTTCGCACTTCTGGCTCTGTTGTTGATCTCAATTTCTGCTGCTGATGGCACAATTAATTTTTCGATAATTTTAAAAGGCACTTCAAAATTCCCAAAGAAATCACGTTCTGGTTCTCCTTCAAACATTCCGTTTTTAATAAATCTTTTTACTAATCTGTCTTCTAAAGAATGGTAAGAAATCACACTTAATCTTCCGCCAGAAACTAATAATTCTTCCGTTTGTAATAAGAATTCTTTCAACACTTCAATTTCTTGATTTACCTCAATTCGAATCGCTTGGTAAATTTGAGCTAAGATTTTATTGGCTTTATGCCCAGGTAAAAATCTCGCCAAAACTTCTTTTAATTCTTCTGAATTCTTGATTTTCTTATCAGCTCTTGCTGCCACAATAACACTTGCCATTGCGCCTCCATTTTTCAACTCTCCATAATCAAGAAAAACGCGTTTTAGTTCTTTTTCTTCATAATCATTGATAACTTCATACGCAGAAAGTGTATCATTTTGATTCATTCTCATATCTAAAGCACCATCAAAACGTGTAGAAAAACCTCTATCCGCCACATCAAATTGATGAGAAGAAACTCCGAAATCTCCTAAAATCCCATCCACTTGTTTTACACCATAAAAGCGTAAAAATCTTTTTATGAATCTGAAATTTTCATTGATCAATACAAATCTTTCATCGTCGATTGCATTGGCTAACGCATCTTTATCTTGATCAAAACCAAATAATTTTCCGTTTGGCCCTAAGTGTTTCAATATTTCTCTAGAATGACCTCCGCCACCGAAAGTTACATCTACATATATTCCGTCAGGCTTAATATTTAAACCTTCCACCGTTTCTTTTAAAAGTACAGGATTATGATATTCCATCTTCGTCTTCATTTTGATTACCCATTACTTCTTCAGCCAAATCTGCAAAATCTACCATCGCATTATCTAAAGCCGATTCGTATAAATTTTTATCCCAAATTTCAATAATTGAAACCGCAGAGGATAAGACAATATCTTTATCAATCTTAGAAAATAACACCAAGTCTTTCGGAATTAACAATCTACCAGTTGCATCAATTTCAACCATTTTCACTCCAGCTGTAAAGGCTCTGATAAAATCGTTGTTCTTTTTTACAAATCGGTTTAGTTTATTAATCTTTTGCATGACTTTATTCCATTCACTCATTGGATACAATTCCAAGCAAGGTTGAAATACAGAACGCTTCAATACAAAACCTTCCTCAAGATTGCCCAATTGCTTCTTGAGAGGCGCAGGCACCATTAGCCTTCCTTTTGCATCGACTTTACA
>JAUMDQ010000030.1:0-6501 GCA_032121715.1 Flavobacterium sp. | reverse complement strand
CCATTCGAATCGTAACATTTGCAAATTTAAATCCGTATAATTCCTGAATATTTCTAATTTTTAAGACTTCAATAATATCTCCATTGGCAATAAAACCAGCTTGTGACGTTTCGTTTAACCAGAAATAATTATTTTTCACCACCATTAGTAAATCGCCTGCAGATAAATCACTTTCTTTTCCTAAAATACGTTGTCTAATTTGTTGGTTGTATTGATTTGCTCTTTTGTTCGAACGCACAATAAAAGCGGTATCTTCCGTAGAATAGTTTCTGTAGGATTGATGAATGGCATCTTCAATATCGAAACCATCTTCCAATCTAACAATATCTTTAAAACGTTTCAAATTGAATTTAAAATCATCAATAAAATGTGATTTTAATAATTCTCGTAATTCTGTAGCATTGTACAAAATCCCAGAATTTTCGGCTTGTCGCATGACTTCATCCAATTCAATATGAACAATTTCTTTATCGTAATTAACTTCTAAAGAACGAATATCCAAAGCCGGACTAATATCAGAATTGATTGGTGGCAACTGCGCCGTATCTCCAACTAAAATCAACTTACAATTTTGTCCTGCATCTACATAAAACAGTAAATCATCTAGTAACGAACCATTTTCATACAAACTCGTTTCGTTAGATTGGTCTGAAATCATGGAAGATTCATCCACAATAAAAATGGTATCTTTAAATTTATTGGCTTGCATCACAAATCCAACACCACCATTTTTATTCTTTTTTGGAAAATAAATCCGTTTATGAATCGTAAATGCAGGTTTATCAGAATAAGCAGACATCACTTTCGCAGCACGACCAGTTGGTGCTAACATTACCGCTTTTTTATTAGCTGTATTCAATTGATTCACCAAAGTAGAAATTACAGTCGTTTTTCCTGTTCCGGCATACCCTTTAAGTACAAATAAATCGTCTTTGGAGTGTAAAATGTAACCTGCTATTTTTTGAAAGAAAATATCCTGATTTGCTGTGGGCTCAAAAGGAAAATTATCCATTAAAATTTTGTAAAATTGCGTTGGCGACATTCATTTTTATTTAAGAACACCAAATATAGCAAGGTTTTTAAATATAATTTCATTTGAAGGTTTTTAATTCTCTCAAAAAATGTAAATTTGTCAATCAAATAGAAAACATGAATCAGGATATTACTCAAAAAACATATAAAAAGTTATGCTTTGAGGTTGCAACTAGTAACCTTTCTTTTTGTGTTATTGATTTGATTTCGAATAAAATAATTACACATAAATCGTATGTCTTCAATTCAACTAATGTGTTGGAAGAAGAATTATGGAAAATATTTGTAGAAAACCCAATTCTGGAAGAGAAATATGATGATGTAGTGGTTTTGCACAATTCGAATTTAAACACTTTTGTGCCTTCTTCTCTATTTGATCCGAATTATTTAGGAAGTTATTTGCAATACAATTCCAAAGTTTTTGAAACAGATTATTTTGCTTACGATTATTTAGATACTTACGATTTAAATAATGTTTTTATTCCGTATACGAATATAAATAACTATTTATTAGATCATTACGATACGTTCGATTATAAGAATTGCAATTCGATATTTGTCAAAAAAGCATTAGATTTTTCAAAAAATAACGATGCGAAACAAGTTTGGGTACATTTTCAACAAGATAGATTTGAAATTGTAGTTACCAAAAACAAACATTTATTATTGTTTAACACATTTATTTACAAGACATTAGAAGACTTTATTTATTATTTATTGTTTACGTATGAGCAGTTACAATTGAATCCAGAAATAGTTCCTGTACAATTTGTAGGAGATATTTCAGAAGAAAGTGATGCTTTTAAAATCGCATACAAATACATAAGAAATTGTAGTTTGTTAGATGTGTCGCAATTAAAAACAGCCTTTAATGTGGAAGAAAAAGACCTATTAAAGCACTTTATTTTATTTCACTCATGAGAATAATATCAGGAAAATATAAAGGAAGAAGATTACAAGCGCCTAAAAATTTGCCTGTAAGACCAACCACCGACATGGCGAAAGAAGCTTTGTTTAATATTTTGAACAACCATTTTAATTTTGGTGAACTTAAAATTTTAGACTTATTTTCTGGAACTGGAAATATTGCTTACGAATTTGCTTCTCGTGGTGCAACGCCTTTAGTAGCGGTTGATGCCGATATGGGTTGTGTAAATTATATTAGAAAAATTTCAAATGAATTTGATTTTGATATCACGCCAATTAAAAGTGATGTTTTTACTTTTTTGCAAAAACATAAAGGCAGTTATGATATTATTTTTGCTGATCCACCATATCATTTAGATCAAAAAGATTTTGAAAAAATTCCGGCTTTAATTTTCGAAAATGAAATATTAGACGAAGAAGGAATGTTAATCATTGAACATTCTAAAGATACGAAGTTAGAGCATTTAGATAATTTTTCATTCGCTAGAACTTATGGAGGAACCACTTTTACCTTTTTTGAATTGGTAAGTGATGAAGATGAAGAAGATACTATTACAAAAGATGACGATGAAGAAGAATACGATTCTGAATCAGAATAAAAATAAAAAAATCCCGATACGATATGTAACGGGATTTTTTTTGCATTGTAACTAAAAACTAAACAATTAAAACTATATGTAAATCATTATTTTCTGATAAACAACAAAGTATAATATTTTTTTCCATTTGCATCAGCTTTTACAGCTAATCCATAATGTGTATGAGCACCTTCTAAATTTGCTTTGTGAGTTGGGCTTGCATTCCAAGCAGCTAATACTGATGCAGGTGTATTAAAACCAGCTGCTACATTTTCACTTACACTAATTGCTCCAACTCCATTTCTTAAAGATGCAGATCTTTGTTCAAAATTGTCATGACTTGCAACTCCATTTGTAATCATATAATCATCATGAGTAGAAGCTAAATATGAAATTTCATTTATAACAGTTAAAGCATTTAAACCTTTACTAACTCTATCTTGATTCACTAAATCTAACAATTCCACTTCAAAAGTTGAATGCGTATAATTATTTAATGTAATTGTTGGTTGATTTGCTGCTTCTGGAGTAGCATCTGCACCTGAACATGATAATAAAGTAATTGATAAACCTAAAACTACTAAACTTCTTAAAAACATCATTTTTTTCATAACTATCGACTAAGTGATTGATTAACAGGACAAATGTACACCTTTTCAGATTAACTGCAAATAAAATCGATGAAATACATCAAATTTTAACATTTTAACTTATTAAATTTCAATTAGTTACGTTATTTGTAAGTAAAAACATAAAAAAATCCTAAGTGGAGTACTTAGGATATGTTAATTTTATATATATTTGATTATCAAGGAGATAATCTTTCTATTTTCCAACTGAAATCTTCGTTTATTTTATATCTAATTCTATCATGTAATCGGTTAGCTCTTCCTTGCCAAAATTCTACTTCAATTGGTCTAACTAAAAAGCCACCCCAATTTTCTGGACGTTTAATTTCAGAACCAGATAATTCATTTTCTAACTCTTTCAGTTTTTCATCTAAGTAGTCTCTTGATGGTATGACTTCACTTTGGTCAGAAACTATTGCGCCAAGCTTACTGCCTTCCGGACGAGAATCGAAATAATTATCTGAAATAATACCAGCTGTTTTTTCAGCTATACCTTTAATAATTACTTGACGTTCTAATAATGGCCAAAAGAAAGATAAACAAATATTTGGATTTTGTTGAATTGCTTTTCCTTTTTCGGAATTGTAATTGGTGTAGAAAATAAAACCTTCTTCATTAAATTTTTTAAGGAGTACTACCCTACTTTTCGGAAATCCATCTAAACCTATAGAAGAAACTGTCATGGCATTGACTTCACCATCTTCTTGTTCTTCTGCCTCATAAAACCATTTATGAAATAGTTGTATAGCATCATCTGGAATTGTGTTTTCTAACAATTCGCTTTTCTCATATGACTTTCTATAATCGGATAAATCTTTCATATTGTAGTTTAGAAGTTATTTGTTTAAAAGTTTATAAGGTTTTCTGCAAATTTTTTTAATTTTTCTAATCTGTATTTCGAAAAATTAAAATTCAAATTCCAAGCCATCATCGGCTAACAAAACATTTTCAAAAATTTCATTGGCTTCTGTTCTAAATAATTCAATATTTCCGTAACGTGTGGAATAATGCCCTAGTAATAGGTTTTTTACTTCAGCTAATTTAGCAATATTTGCGGCTTGTTTCGCAGTTGTGTGCATTGTTTTTTCAGCTAAATGACTTTCAGTTTCTAAAAAAGTACTTTCGTGATATAAAACCGTAACATTTTTTATTATTGGAATAATTTCTTCATTATATATTGTATCCGAACAAAACGCATAACTTTTGGCAACTTCTGGATCGAAAGATAATTCGGCGTTTGGAATTATTCGTCCGTCATCTAAAGTAATATCACCACCGTATTTGATTTTATTATAATATACTTTTTCAATATCATAATTTAAAATCGCATCAATGTTTAATTTTCTTTCTTTGTTTTTTTCTTCGAACAAATACCCGTTTGTATAAACCCTATGTTTTAGAGGAATGGTTATGACTTTTACTTTTTCATCTTCGTAAATCACTTCGCTTTCTTTTGAAGTTAATTCATGAAAAAATAAATTATAAGCTGTATAAGCGTTTCCTAGCTTTAGAAGCAATAAAATGGCTTCTTTAATACCTTTTGGCCCATAAATATGTAAGTCTTTTTCTCGACCTAATAACATAAATGTAGAAATTAGGCCAATTAATCCAAAGAAATGATCGCCATGTAAATGCGAAATAAAAATATGTTCAATTTGAGAAAACTTAATTTTGTGTCGACGCAGTTGTACTTGAGTTCCTTCGCCACAATCTATCAAGAACATATGACTTTTTATTTCTAAAACTTGCGAAGTAGGATTAGTGATTGTTCTTGGTGTAGCGGCATAACAGCCTAATATCTTAACTTTCAAAGTATATTATTACAATTTTTGTTTCTTGTTTTCGTTGTAAATGTTCATTGAAAAAAGAAGAATCAAAGCTAAATTTGAAATCACTCTAAACCATTCGATTTTATTTTCTTGATAAGAAATGATTCCATTAAGTACTAACAAAATGATTGCTAATAGCAGAAAAAACAGGTTGAATTTGGCTCTTCTAGTCATTATTTATTGTTTTCAATTTTACTTAGTTGAATGATTTGTATAATGAAGCTTATTGACATTAATAAACTAGCAAATATCCAAATATAATTGAAATCATTATTTTTAAAACCTCTAATTATAGAAACTGCTGTTAAAAATGTTGACACAAATAATAATGCTGTATAAATGTATATTTTAGTTTGGTTGGTAATTTTCATAATTAGAATCCTAAATCGCGTTCAATTTCCTCCATTTCAATAATATCGTGAGCTTCTAATAATGAAGGAACTGTGTGTATTGAAGTTGGAACTTTGTTAAAATCAATATCTTCAGCAACAACTACAAAAGATTTCTTATTTTTTCTATGTGTTTTAGCTAAATCAGAAAATTGTTTTAAGCAACTCATATTAAATGATTTATCATGTGTTACATCAATAATTAAATTAACTGATTTATACGAATTGTATTGCGAAGTTAGTTTTTCTAAAAACGCTTCAAAACTACTTTCTGTATCTTTAATTGTTGTTGTATGTCCTTTTTGTTCTACTTTCATAATAAAAAAGTTTATGAGTTTAAATGGTTAAAAGGTTAAAAGGTTTTGCGCTAATTGGATTCTTCCAACTTTAATCTTCTAGCTCCTAACTCTAAATTAATTCTGAATCTTACTTGCTAATAAATAAATTACCGCCATTCTTACGGCTACTCCATTTTCTACTTGATCTAAAATAACCGAATGCTTTCCATCCGCTACATCTGAAGTTATTTCCACTCCACGATTAATTGGTCCTGGGTGCATGACTACAATTTCTTTATTCAGGTTGTTTAATATTTCATTAGTTAATCCAAATTGTTGCGTGTATTCACGTGTATTTGGAAAATAACTTACATCTAATCTTTCATTTTGAACACGTAACATATTTGCTACATCACACCATTCTAAAGCTTTTATTAAATTGGGTTCGTACGTTACACCAAGCGAATTGATATATTGTGGAATTAGCGTTTTTGGTCCGCAAACCTTTACTTCCGCTCCTTGCATTTGTAAGGCAAAAATATTGGAAAGCGCTACTCTACTGTGTAAAATATCTCCAACAATTACTATTTTTTTACCAGCAACTTCACCTAATTTCTCTCTAATTGTGTAACTATCTAATAAAGCTTGTGTCGGGTGTTCATGTGCGCCATCACCAGCATTAACAATACTTGCTTTAACATGTTGCGATAAAAAATGTGCCGCTCCAGGAGAACTATGTCTCATGACAACCATATCCACTTTCATGGCTAAAATATTATTCACCGTATCAATTAACGTTTCCCCTTTTTTAACTGACGATTGGGCTGAAGAAAAACTCA
>JAUMDQ010000029.1:0-9968 GCA_032121715.1 Flavobacterium sp. | reverse complement strand
AATCCACGATGATCTTTTAGCCACAGGCGGAACCGCAGAAGCCGTTTGTAAATTAGTAGAACAATTAGGTGGTGAAATAGTACAAGTAAATTTCCTAATGGAATTGACTTTTTTAAACGGAAGAAAAAAATTACCAGGAAAAGAAATATTCGCTGCGGTTACTTATTAGTTTCATCTAAAGCCTTACAAGTAATAATATAGCGCCAAGCAATTATTGCTTTTTGTAATTTTGTAGCTTTAGCTAAATCAAGACGTTGCTTAGAATAACTTGGCAAAAGGGCTTTATTAATTTTGGCTAAAATTTTAAACATTATTATTTTGTTTGGCGCAAAACTAATAAAAAAAATCCCATATTGTAGTTAAAACAATATGGGATTTTAGTTTGATATTACATTAACGTCTATTTATCGTCGCTAATATACGTTTTGTTACCATTTTTATTGATGTAGTATCTTCCACCTCTTGGACCTGTGTAAACTTTTTTACCGTTATACATTCCAGTTGCTTTGTCTGCTACTTTTTTCTCTGCGGCTCTAGAAGCTGGTGTTTCTTTTACATCTTCTTTAATTTCAGCAGGCGTTTTTTTCTTTACTTTAGATTTTGCTTCTGTTTTATTAGCTGTTGCCTCTGCTTTATTTCCAGCCGCTTTGGCTTTTCCCGCTGCAGATTTAGCTGTTCCAGTTGCAGATGCACTATTTTCTTTAGCTTTCGCAGCTTTGGCTTTTGCAGCCGCTTTAGCTTTGTCTGATTTTGCTTTATCCGCTTTTATTTTATCTGCTGTTTCTTTCGTTTCTTTTGCTTTTTTATCAGCAACTTTCGCTTTGGCAGTTGTTTTTTCTTTTGTAGCTTTTACTTTTGCAGCTTCTTTTTTAGCAGCTGCCTCTTTTTTCGCTTTGGCAACTTCAGCTTCTTTTTTGGCTTTCGCTTTTTTCTCTTTAGCTACTTTTTCATTTTTAGCTTTTTCAATTTGAGCTCTTTTTTCACCAGCAGATGTTTCTTGCGCCGTCGCACCAAAAGATAACATCATTGACAAACATAATAAAAGGATCTTCTTCATAGTTTTGTTTTTAATATTTAAATGATTTTATGGATTCTGTTAATTGGTATCACCACACCTTTTTTCAAAATTACTTCATCTGCTGTAATTCCCCAAACGGTTGTTTCTGTGACTCTTTTAGACGATTCGTCTTCAAAAAAGATTTTAATTTTTAAATGTTCCAAGTTTCCCAATGTTAAAGCACGTTCTAAATCTGATTTACGTTGCATCACATCATCTTTATCAAACATGACATCTTTATGTGGAAATTTCAAAGAAGCAACTTCTTCTTTTTCAATTAGTTGAAAATCGCTCATAGTTATAAATTTTAAGTTAGTTAGGTTAAGTTATATAAAGTTACTCTTTTTTATAATTGTGAACAAATGTAAATCGCAAAAATTAAATATTTTGTTTCGAAAATAAACCTTAATTTTGCCCTACTATGCAAAAGATTATAAACATATTAAACAAACGTGCGCGGTTCGACTATGAAATCATAGACAAATACGACGCAGGTATTGTATTGACTGGAACGGAAATTAAATCAATTCGTTTAGGAAAGGCTTCTATAGCGGAAAGTTTTTGCGAATTTAACGATCATACCGAACTGTTCTTAATCAATGCAACCATTGAAGAATATGCTTTTGGTACACATTATAACCACAAAGCAAAAAGCGAACGTAAATTGCTTTTAAACAAAAAAGAGCTTAAAAAACTAGATAAAGATTCAGACAATAAAGGTTTAACCATTGTTCCTTTGAGATTATACACAAATGAAAAAGGTTTCGCTAAAGTAGAAATTGCTTTATGTAGAGGTAAGAAAAATTACGACAAGCGTGAAACCATGAAAGAAAACGATACCAAACGCGATATTGCTCGAATTAAGAAAGAGTTTCGTTAATCTTAGGGATATAAGTTATATGAGGAAATAAAAAAGCCAGAATTTCAAATGAAATTCTGGCTTTTTTTTGATTATCAAATACTTATAATAAAAATCATCAGTGGTTTTATGTTAATTTATTATTATAAATAGTGAGATTTATTTTAAAAAAAAGACATTAATTCAATTCCATTTAACTAAATTTGGAACACCTACCATCAATTTTTTCAAAATTGATATAAAAATTCGCAAATGGCAAACAATTCTTTTACCTATCAAGAATTAGAAAATCAGATTGTAGAGCTAAAAAGGCAAAATGAAATTCTAAAATTACATTCTTTTATACAGAAAGAAAAAAGAAGAGAATATTATTACAATAGTATTCTTAACAATATTGGTGACCCTGTTTTTGTAAAAGATGATCAAAGCAGATTACTTATGGTTAATGATGCTTTTTGTGAAATTTTTAATCTTCAAAGAGATCAAATTATTGGAAAAACCCTTTCAGAAGATGTATCTCCAGAAGAACGAGAGAGCTTCTTAAAGATTGACAAACAAGTTCTTGAAAATGGAGTTGAAAATATAAATGAAGAATCTTTAACTGTTCGTGGTGGAGAAACTCGAATAATTACTACAAAAAAAACACGATTTCTTGATGCTGATAATAAAAAATATCTCGTTGGAGTTATTCATGATATTACAGAACGAAAAAAAACAGAAAATTCACTAAAAGAGCTTATTGCAACAAAGGATAAACTTTTTTCAGTTATAGCTCATGACTTAAGAAGCCCTTTTAACAGTATCATTGGATTTTCAGAATTGTTAATAGAAAACAGTGATGATATTTTGTTAGAAGATTCAGAACAGTATATTAAAATTATAAATTCTGCCGCAAAAAACACACTTATTTTACTGGATAACTTATTAAATTGGGCAAAATCTCAAACAGGACAACTCCGTTTTAACCCTGAAAAAATTCTTTTATCAGAAGTAGTTCAAGAAATAATAACACTTTCAAAAACTATTGCAAAATCAAAAAATATTACTTTAGAATATGCTGGAACAGATAATTTAGAAATTTTTGTAGATGTAAATATGTTAAATACAGTATTAAGAAATCTTATTTCAAACGCTATTAAGTTTACAAATGTTGGCGGCCACATTAAAGTTAGTGCAGAATTAAAACAGGATCAAGTTGAAATTACAATTTCTGATAATGGAATTGGTATTAATAAAGAAAAATGTACCGAACTTTTCTTTATTACTTCAAATACAACAACACTTGGAACTGCAGACGAAAATGGATCAGGATTAGGATTAGTACTTTGTAAAGAATTTATACAAAAAAATAACGGTGACATTTGGGTTGAAAGTGAAGAAAACAAAGGAAGTAATTTCATATTTACCTTACCGAAATACAAAGCATAAAAACGCCCCAATAAGTATAGTACTTTTGAGGCGAAAATTATTTTATTGATATTTTCCTAGTTTTAGAGATTCCTTTTACCTTCTTACTTGGCTCTTTTTACTTGGCTCTTTTTTAGAACCTTTATCTTTTTGCAAATCGGTTTTAAGTTTCTCTAAATCGGTTTTGGTTTTTTCTAATTCTTGCTTTAATTTTTCTAAATCCGATTTGGCATCTTCACTGCTATTGAATTTTTTCTCAATTTTCATTTTACCCATTTGATTTGGTGTGCCACTTCCGAAATTCTCAGAGAAAATCATCGTATTGCCTTTGCCATCAGAATATTTTTTAGTCACCGTACCGTTTTCATCGGTTTTTTCTTCTTCTAATTTCATATCCGGATTGTTGCCTAACATTTCGCCATCTTTAAAAGTAAACGATTTGAAATTCCCGCCACCTAAAGAATCCATTGAAAACCCTTTTTGTAATTCTTTAAATTTTTCTAAATCGATAGCATTATCATCCATTAAACCTTTAAACATATCGTTATTAAACATTCCATCGAAACCTTTCATGTCGAAACCATTTCCTAAACCTGCAAAACCGTTTCCAAAAATATCGTTTCTTTTATCGCCCGATTGAATATTAATTAGTCCTTTTCCATTTCCATCAAATTGTTTTGTGATTGAAATTGGTGCAATTGGTGCATCAGAACCTACATTATAATTTCCTGAATTACCATCTTTGTCTTTATAAGCGATTTTAATAGCCGTAATTTCTTTTTTGTCGTTACGCTTCACACCTGTGAAAGAAACTTCAAATTCGAACTTCTTAGCATCCGTTTCGTCTTGTTTCAATTGTGCGTCGGTCATAGCTTTGTCTATTCGCAACTCGAAACTATTGTTTTTGGGTTGAGACAATTGTTGCAAGCGGTTGTTTTGAGCAAAAGTCGCAGTTGGCAAAAAAGTTATTGCACTTGCCAATACTAATCCTTGAAATAACATTTTAGCGTTCATAATAATTTAAGTTTTAATTTTCTCGACCAAAAATATAATTTTTATAAAAATGAAATTTTAAAATTTTGTTAATTAACGGGTTTTAACAAAGCCACTCGATTAGAGCGGCTTTATGTTTCATTTATAGCATTTTATTTTTTAGCTGCTTCAATTCTAATTGAAACGGGTAAAACGAAATAAATATCTGCTGGTTTACCATCTTTAGTTCCTGGTTTCCAATTTGGAGATTCTTTTAAAACTCTTATCATTTCATCATTCAATCCTAAATTTTTTGGGTTTTCCGAAACAATATTAATATCTGAAATCTTACCTGTTTTTGAAACAATAAATTTAGCAACTATTGTAGCATCCACATCCTTTACTACTTCTGGAAGTCTAAAATTTTGAGCAATAAACTTTCTAAATTCTTGCATTCCATTTTGTGGTTCTGGGGCTACATCATGATCTTGTTTAGCAAGATTCATTTCTATTTTTGCTTGTTCCATTTCTTTTTTAGCACGTTCCATTTCTATTCTGGCACGTTTAACTTCTGGACTAGCATTTTTCATTTCATTCTTCACTTCTATTTTCGCCAGCTCAATTTCTCTTCTAGTTCTTTCGATATCAGGTTTAGCACTTTCGATTTCAATCTTAGCTTGTTCTATCTCTTTTATGGCTTTTTCGATTTCAGGCTTTGCATTTTCAATTGCAATTTTAGCTTGTGTAATTTCTTCTTTTTCTTGAACAATTATGTCCTTTTTAATTTCTTTCTTAATTGTTTTAGATTCTTTCTCTTGAGCTATAGTTTCAACTTGAAACAATAGCATAAAAGCGGTTACAAATGGAAGAATAATTCCAAATTTCCAAATGTTTTTTCTGTTTGATTGATTGGTGTTTAACATAATGATTCGTTTTTTGATTGATGATTGATTAAATGTATTGATGATTGTATTATTTGATGATTGCATTGTGATTTTCAACATTGTTTTCTGATATACCGTTTTATCTGAAACTTTTTGAATTGCATAACTATCTGCTAAAAATTCTAAATTTTGTACGATACTCTTTCGGTATAACCAAACGACTGGATTGAACCAAAATAAGATAATAAAAAACTGCGCTAACAAGGTATCGAAACTGTGTTTTTGCATAGAATGTGCTTCTTCGTGTTTGATTATGTTTTGTAATTCAATTGGATTGATGATTTCTTCGTTGAAAACTATATAATTAAAGAATGAAAAAGGCGTGTGCACTAAATTCGTATTGATATAAACCAAATTATCTCTCTTTTCAGAATTAGAAACTTTGATGATTTTAAACAATTTGAAAAAATCGAATAAAGTCTTAATCAAAAACCCAAAACAAATGATTCCGTATACTAAAAACAAGATTTCTTGATTAGTCAAAATGGGTTCTTGCGCAATTTCATTAGTGGCAGTTACTGCTTGAAAAAATTGGTTGTCAATTGAATTTTTTACTTCGTAATATTCAATTTTAGTAAAAGTTACAAAAGGTAATACTAATGAAACGAATAATCCTGAAAGTAAAAACCATCTCGAATGCTTGTAAAAGGTTTCACTAGAAAGTGCCAATTGGTAAACCAAATAAAACAATACGACTAATGCATTGACTTTTAATATGTAGATAAAAACCGTTTCCATACCTATTTCTTTTTTTATTTTGTTGTGAAGTAAACTGAATATCCTACTTGAACATCGTCTTTAAACATTTTTAAAACATTAACTGATTTTAAGTTTTTATGTTCATAATTATAAAACATGTCTTTATGAAACTGTTTATCGTTAATAAAAACTTTATTTTTTGATTGACTTAAATTAATTGAAGGATAATCTGGAATTTTTAACATAAAACCATTAAATAAAACACAACCATCTCCATTATCTAAGACAAAATATTTTCTTTCTGGATTTTCAGGAACTTCCTTTAATAACTTTGGATCATCGGTAAAAGTTGTTTTACCATTTAGTACATAAACGCCATCTTTCCCTTTTTTTCCAAATTTTTCCAAACCTTCCTTTTCATCATAAATGGTTGTTTCACCTTCTGTGATAATCGATTTATGTACAATTTCTGAACGTCTCATTTCTTTTCCATTCACAATAAATAATGGATCTTTTTGAGCATCTTTAAAATTTTCACCAATTGTTTTATCGTTGTCAGATTTCAAAGTAAGATTAGAAATAGTATTAACCTTTTTTTCAGAATCGTCAACGAATCTTACTTCTTCCACAACTTCAACTGAATCGATTTTACCATTCACTTTCTTTGTTCCCAATGGATAAAATAAATTTTCCTTCCCTACAATTTCTACAAATTCTTCGTTATTTTTTTTAATAATTTTAATTGCGAAATTATCTATTGGAGAGTTTCTATTAACAATGTGAAACATTTTTTTTCCTTTTCTATTGTCAACAGTAAGATTAATTCCTGTAATTTTATTTTCAGAATTTCGTTTAATATCTTTAACAGTAATAGTCAAATTGTGTTTTTTCTCTATATCTTCAATATTACTTTTAATTATACTATCGTCATAATGACTTTCAAAAATATAAAAGGATTGAATTAACGCTGCTTCCTTTTTAAATTTCACTTTTTTCTCTTGTGCAACTACTTTTACCTGAAATAAGTAAACGAAACCTACAATAATTGGAAGAATTAATGCAATTTTCCAAATGTTTTTTCTGTTGGATTGATTGATGTTTAACATAATAATTCGTTTTTTGATTGATGATTGATTGAATGTATTGATGATTGTAATATTTGATGCTTGTGTGGTGATTTTCAACATGGTTTTTTGATACACCTTTCTGTCTGAAACATGTTGAATAGCGTAACTATCTGCTAAAAACTCTAAATTTTGCACGATACTTTTTCGGTACAACCAAACAATTGGATTGAACCAAAAAAGGATGATGAAAAACTGCGCTAATAACGTGTCGAAACTGTGTTTTTGCATGGAATGTGCTTCTTCGTGTTTGATTATATTTTGCAATTCAACCGGATTGATGAGTTCCTCGTTAAAAACTATATAATTAAAGAACGAAAAAGGGGTGTGTACTAAATTCGTATTGATATAAACCAATTTATCTCTCTTTTCCGAATTAGAAACTTTAATGATTTTAAACAATTTGAAAAAATCTAATAAAGTCTTAATCAAAAATCCAAAACAGATGATTCCATAAATTAAGAATAAAATTTCTTGATTAGTCAATATTGGTCCTTGGGCGACTTCATTAGAAATTTGAACCATTTGTGGCACGCTGTTTTCAATGGAATTATTCAACGCATGCTTGACTTCGTAATATTCAATTTTAGTAAAAGTTACAAAAGGTAATAATAATGAAACGAATAAACCTGAAAGTAAAAACCATCTCGAATGTTTGTAAAACGTTTCTCTAGAAAGCGCCAATTGGTAAACCAAATAAAACAATACCAGTAAAGCATTGACTTTTAAAATGTAGGTGAAAACGGTTTCCATACCTATTTCTTTTTCTCGATGATGTTTAAAATCTCACGAAGTTCGTCTGCTGATATTTTCTCTTCTTCAGCAAAAAACGAAACCAAATTTTTGTATGAATTACCAAAATAATTCTGAATAGCCGTTTTCATAAAGGTTTTTCTGTATTCTTCAATATCCACAGTTGGATGATATTGATGCGTATTTCCATACACATTATAAGAAACATATCCCTTTTCTTCTAAATTTCTAATGATTGTAGAAAGTGTGTTGTAGTGTGGCTTGTCTTCTTTGAATTCCGCCAAAACATCTTTTACGAAAGCTTTTTTTAGCTTCCATAAAATGTGCATCACTTCTTCTTCTTTGTTGGTTAACTTTTGCATAACTATTTTTTTTGTTACACAAACATATAACTATATTTTTAGTTACACAACTATTTTTATAGTTATTTAACTATTTTTAACGTTCAACTTGTCTTTTTCGACTAAGTTATAAACGTAGATCCCGATTAAAGTTCCAATAAAACCAAGTGTTCCCATAACAAACCAATTGGTTTGATAACCATATTCATCAATTATTACCATTCCTAATTTCGCACTTAAGATATGCGCCAAACTATAACTCATAGCAAAAATAGCCATGTAACGACCTTGATGATGTTTCGGCGCTCGACTCAAAGCAAACGCATTTGAAAAAGGAAAATTAAACATTTCTGCGAACGTCATAAACAACATCATAATTAGTAAAATTCCTGCCCAAGTATTCACAAGCATTAAGAATAAACTTATAGTCATTAAGAAACAACCTAAAATAATTACTTTTAGTTTGTCTTTTTTATTCTTTTCTATATAGTTTACAATTGGCATTTCTAAAAAGAAAACCAATACTCCATTTAAGGTTAATAATAAACCTGTTTGTAATTCGGTTAACCCGAATTGTTCTCTGTGATAAATTGGAATTGTAGTGAATAATTGGAAAAACATAATTCCAACAATTAAGGTTGAAGCTAAAAACAACCAATAAATTTTATCTTTAAAAACAGATTCCACTAAAACATCTCCAGGATGTTCTTTATCCAAATAAGTTGATTTTTTCTTTTCTTTTACTTTGATCCAAAATATTAAAATAGCTAAAATACAAGTTGCTCCATCTACCCAAAACAAACCTTTGTATCCTACACTCATAATAATTAATCCACCTAAAGCAGGCCCAGCAGCAAAACCTAAATTAATAGCTAAACGAACTAAAGTTAACGCTCGTGTTCTGTTTTCTGGTTTCGCATAAGCGCCCAAAGAAACGAACATTGCTGGTCGAAACATATCAGAAACCGTCATGATTAGGAACATGCTAATACATAAACCGTAAAATGAAGTAACAAATCGTAATCCAAAAAACATCAGACCACTAACCAGTAAACTAAATATCATAATTTTATAAAACCCAATGGTGTCCGATAGCTTTCCGCCTAACCAAGAACCTAACATAGAACCTATACCAAAAAAGACCATTATGGTTCCCACTTGCGATAACGAAAAATGTAAATCTTCGTGCAAGTATTTGGATAAAAATGGTAAAACCATAGTCCCAGCTCTGTTGATAAAAGTAACAAGTGTTAGTATCCAAACTTCACGAGAAAAACCCTGAAAGTTAGAAATGTAGTTGCGAAATGCTTTCTGAATCATAATAAAATATCTGATACAAATTTAGGCAAATAACTTGTTAAAATATGCTATTTTTGTGAAAACAATTTTATGAAACTTGTTAATTTACATACTCATTTTTACACCAATTCAGATTCGATTTTAGAAATTGTAAATCAATATCCGAATGAATTTTTAGAAGATATTCCGTTATATTCTATCGGAATTCACCCATGGCATATCGACGATAACCGTTTGAATGATGATTTACAAATAGTTAAAGAAAAACTTTCATTAAAAGAATGTATTGCATTGGGAGAATGTGGATTAGATAAACGTATAGATAAAATCTATAGTACTCAAATCGACGTTTTTGAGTCGCAATTAGACCTTTTACACCACATTTCAAAGCCTGTGATTTTACATTGTGTCGCTTCCTTCGACGAAGTGATTTCCTGTAAAAAAAATAGCGGACTCACCTCCCCTTTTATCATTCATGGGTTTTCAAAAAATGTTCAAGTGGCGAAACAATTA
>JAUMDQ010000028.1:15056-18776 GCA_032121715.1 Flavobacterium sp. | reverse complement strand
TCGTTTGTCGATCTATTCTCACCGATTTACCATTAAAACGATGCAAATGGTTGGTGCAACGAAATCGTTTATTAGAAAACCTTTTATCAAAACAAGTATTTTGTTAGGAATTATTGGTGCTGTTTTAGCGATTATTGGTTTAGTTATTTTAGCGTTTTATATCGATGGTTTATTTCCAACTTTAGGAATTGCAAAAGATTACGTTTCTATAGGAATTGTTGCTGGTGGCGTGTTATTAGTAGGAATAATTATCACTTGGTTGAGTACATATTTTGCAACAACGCGTTTCTTAAATTTAAGAACGGACGATTTATACTAGAAGAGTCAAGTAAAAAGAGTCAAGTAAAAAGTAAAAAGAGCCAAGTAAAAGTTTTAAAAAATTATGAAAGAAGATACTAACAAGCACGAATTTTTATTTGGTGCTGCGAATTATAAAATATTAATTATCGGATTAGTAGTGATTGCTATAGGTTTCATTTTAATGAGTGGCGGTGCGAACGAAAATCCTAATGTTTTCAACGAAGAAGTGTATAATTTCAGAAGAATTAGATTAGCACCAACAGTTGTGTTAATCGGTTTTGGAATTACAATTTATTCTATTCTTAAAAAAAGTAAATAGTAATTAGTGATAAGTAATTAGTCTTTTTTTAACTTTTTACTTGATTCTTTTTACTTGCCTCTTTTCTAATCACTAAATAAATGGATTTACTACAAGCCATAATCATTGCTATTATTGAAGGTTTAACGGAATATTTGCCAGTTTCTTCAACGGGTCATATGATTTTTACGAGTTCTTATTTCGGAATTGAAAAAGAAGAATTTGTGAAATTATTTCAAGTTTCTATACAATTTGGAGCCATTTTAGCGGTTGTAGTGTTGTATTGGAAAAAGTTTTTCGATTTCTCGAAACTACAATTCTTTATCAAATTGGCTTGTGCTGTTGTTCCCGCTTTAATCTTAGGGAAATTATTCGATGATAAAATCGAAGCCGTTTTAGAACATCCAACTCCAATTGCAATCGTATTAATAATTGGTGGAATTGTTTTATTGTTTATCGATAGATTTTTTCAAAGTCCAACCATTCATAAAGAAGAAGATATTACCATAAAAAAAGCGGTAACTATTGGTTTTTGGCAGTGTTTAGCCATGATGCCAGGAACTAGTAGAAGCGCTGCAAGTATAATTGGAGGAATGCAACAAGGTTTAACGCGTCAAGCGGCTGCTGAGTTTTCGTTCTTTTTAGCAGTGCCAACTATGTTAGCGGTTACGTGTTATTCAGTTTTTTTGAAAACATACGATAAAAGCGGATTGAAAGGTTTCGAATTAATTCTAAAATCAGAAGAAAATACAAAAATGTTTATCGTTGGAAATGTAGTTGCCTTTGTGGTGGCGGTTTTAGCGATTAAATTTTATAGAAATTATCAAAAAATACGGATTTAAACCTTGGGGTTGGTATCGAATTATCGCAGGAATTCTGTTATTAGCTTACTTTAATTTATACAAATAATGACTCCAGAAGACTATTTAGAAGGGCAAATTTTATTGATTGATAAACCACTAAAATGGTCGTCTTTTCAAGCGGTGAATAAATTGAAATTCGGATTAATAAAGGAATTAAAATTACCTAAAAAATTCAAAATCGGTCATGCTGGAACGTTGGATCCATTAGCTTCTGGTTTGTTAATAATTTGTACGGGGAAATTCACCAAAAGAATTGAAGAATTACAAGGTCAAGCCAAAGAATATACAGGAACAATTACAGTTGGAGCTACAACACCTTCATACGATTTAGAAACAGAAATCAACGAAAGATTTCCAACAGAACATATTACAGAAGCTTTAATTCACGAAACGTTACCACAATTTATTGGTGAAATCGATCAAAAACCACCCGTTTTTTCTGCAATTAAAAAAGACGGAAAACGTTTGTACGAATCGGCTCGTGCTGGAATTGAAGTCGATATTAAAACCAGAAAAGTAACGGTTTCAGAGTTTGAAATTACTCGAATTGCCTTACCAGAAATCGATTTCAGAATTGTTTGTAGTAAAGGAACCTATATTCGTTCTATTGCCTACGATTTTGGTTTAGCTTTAAACTCGGGCGGACATTTAACTGCGCTTCGTAGAACAAAAATAGGTGATTATTCTGTAGATAATGGAGTAGAACCTGAAGCTTTTATTGAAGCATTGCAACAATCTCCTTCTGAATAGAAATCCCTTTATCGTCTAAATACCATTTTTGTAACGCAATTTTCGCAGGTTCATCTACAATTCCGTGTTTCGCTTTATAATCGAGAATTAAATTTTTCGCAGCTTCTGGTCGTGGTCCCCAATGATTAATTACTTCTAAGTTTTCATCTAAAACAATCAATTTCGGAATAGATCTGGCACCATTTGTTAAAAATTCATGTATTAAATCTTCATTTTCATCACGTAAAACAATTTTCAATTCTATATTTTCTGAAGATTCCGACATTAATTTTATAACAGGTAAAATCTGAGCCGCATCGCCACACCATCCTTCTGCAATCACTAACCAAGTTTGTTTTGATTTTAAATTTTGTAATGTTTTCAAAACTTCCGAATCCATTTTCAGTGTTTTTTCTAAACGTTTCATGCGAACTTCATTCAATTCAGAATAATGTAATAAATCGGCACTTTGTTCGTTTCCTGTCGATTTTCCTTCGCTAATTAATTTCGAAACTAAAGTTCTGTATTCACTATAAGAAAGACTGTTTTGTAAAGCAGATTGGATGATTGATAACATAGTTGATGGATTATTTTTACAAAAATAAAAATAATTAATGAGCAATTGTGTAATATTAGTTACACATAAAAATTCTTCTATATTAATCGTTACTTTTGTATAGATAATCTTATAATAATGAAAAGTAATACAAAAAATAACGGTTTCGTTTTTTCTGGCGGAGGTTCTAAAGGTATTGCGCATGCAGGCGTGTTGCAATACTTACAGGAACAAAACATTAAACCATCTTGTATTGCGGGTTCTAGTGCTGGAGCGATTGTAGCTGCTATGTATGCTTTCGGAAAAAAACCCGAAGAAATTTTGGAATTTTTTAAGTCGATATATTTTTTTCACTGGAGACATTTTACTTTTAAAAAAGCAGGTATTGTAGATTCTGACTCGTTTAAACATTATTTTCAAGAAATTTTTGGCGATGTTACTTTGGGCGAATTAGAAATTCCAATCTACATTACTGCGACAGATATGGTGAAAGGGAAATTGAAAATATTTAATTCTGAAACTAAAGTTGTAGATGCAATTTTGGCTTCAACAGCCGTTCCTGGAATGATTTCGCCCTATGTTATTAATGGAAAATTATATAGTGATGGTGGTATTTTAAATCATTTTCCTGCCGACTTATTATTAGGAAAATGTGAATCAATTATTGGTGTTTATGTGAGTCCGTTACAAAATATGGAGGCTAAAAACCTAAATTCCATAAAATCTGTAACGTATAGAGCTTTGGAATTATTAACAGCCAACTCTAGTTTTCAAAAATTCAATTATTGCGATTTAATTATTGAACCTAAAGAATTAGCTAATTTCAACACATTTGAAACCAATAAATCAAAAATGGATTCGATTTATAAAATTGGTTATGAAGAAGCCAAAAAGAGTTTTGAAAATTTAGTGACATAAATCTTAAAAACATATTTTTTAGAAAAGAGCTATTTAACTATATTTGCATCAGAATT
>JAUMDQ010000028.1:4205-15046 GCA_032121715.1 Flavobacterium sp. | reverse complement strand
GGCGAAAGACAATACGGAATTGACCCTAAAACTTTAGCAGATTATGCTGCAGAAATTAAGCAAATTCACGATCAAGGTGTAGAAATTGCGATTGTAATTGGCGGAGGAAATATCTTTAGAGGTGTTGCTGGTGCTAGTAATGGTATGGATCGAGTGCAGGGCGATTATATGGGAATGTTAGCCACGGTTATTAATGGAATGGCTTTACAAGGCGCTTTAGAAGATGCTGGAATGCCAACTCGTTTGCAAACAGCATTAAAAATTGAAGCGATTGCAGAACCCTATATCAAAAGAAGAGCAACGCGTCACTTAGAAAAAGGAAGAATTGTAATTTTTGGTGCCGGAACAGGAAATCCTTATTTCACAACTGATACAGCAGCCGTTTTAAGAGGAATTGAAGTAGGTTGTGATGTAATTTTAAAAGGAACACGTGTTGACGGAGTTTACACAGCTGATCCAGAAAAAGATGCAAACGCTGTAAAATATGATACCATTACTTTTGATGATGTGTTAGCGAAAGGATTAAATGTAATGGATACGACAGCTTTTACGTTAAGTCAAGAAAATAAATTACCAATTATTGTTTTTGATATGAACAAAAAAGGAAATTTACTTAAAATTTGTAACGGCGAAACAGTAGGAACAACAGTAACTATTTAAGAACCAAGTAAAAAGAATCAAGTAAAAAGAATCAAGTAAAAAGTATAAAAATTAAGATGTTTTTTAAAAATATATAAAGATGACAGAAGAAATTAATTTTATTATCGACAGTGCGAAAGAGTCTATGAATGGATCTGTAGCGCATTTAGAAAAAGAATTTTTAAACATCAGAGCAGGGAAAGCGTCTCCGCAAATGTTAGGAAGTGTTTTTGTGGATTATTATGGTGCACAAACGGCTTTGTCTCAAGTAGCGAATGTAGTAGCGGCTGATGCTAGAACTTTAACGGTTACACCTTGGGAAAAAGCGATGTTACAACCTATTGAAAAAGCGATTATGATTGCTAATTTAGGTTTGAATCCAATGAACAATGGTGATAACATTATCATTAGTATTCCAGCTTTAACAGAAGATAGACGTAAAGAATTAGTAAAACAAGCTAAAGCGGAAGCAGAAGATGCAAAAGTTGGTATCAGAAATGCTAGAAAAGACGCGAATAGCGATATTAAAAAAGAAGAAAAAAACGGAACGTCTGAAGATATTTGTAAAGTAGCGGAAGATTCAATTCAAAAATTAACAGATTCATACATCAGAAAAATTGAAGAAGTTTTAGCGGTTAAAGAAGCTGAAATTATGAAAGTATAAGTTCGTGAAAACTATTAAAGTAAAAATCCAAATTCCGATACATAAAAGGAATTTGGATTTTTTTATTTCATTTTCTGAATCAATTCTTTCAAATACACTTTCATGTCTAAAAACTCAAAATCAATTGCATTTTTGATTTTACTTGTGTCATGAATTTCTATATTGTATAAAGAATTTATGGTGGATTTTGTCAATATTTTTTTTCTGAAAAATAGTATAGCAAATATAAACTCCAAAATACTTACAACTTGAGTTTGCCACTTTTTGACTAAATATTTCGGTTTTTTGACTTGTAAGTTATCTGCAATGCTGTCAAATAATTCTTTATAAGTAACATCTTCGGCAACTAAAATAAAGCGTTCCCCAGAAATAGTACTTTCCATTAAAGTTGTCATGGCTTTTACCACATCTTCAACGGATACAATTCCGAGTTTGCCCAATGTGTAAAACAATTGTCCGTTTTTGATATTTTTGATGAATAAAGCACTTCCTTCTTTAGAAAATCCGTTTCCGAAAATCACACCTGGATTGACAATTACCACATCTAATCCTTCTTGAAAGCCACGCCAAACTTCCATTTCTGCACCAAATTTCGAAATAGAATAATCGCTTCTAATCGCTTCGTTATTTCTTTCGGTTTCTTCATTAACAATTAAATTGTGTTCCGTTCCATTTCCTAAAGCAGAAATTGAACTCACATAACACATTTTTTTTACATTTTTCGAAAGGGAAATGTTGACTACATTCGCCGTTCCAACTATGTTATTTTGATAGAGTTTGTCCTCGTCTTTCGGATTAAAAGAAACCAAAGCCGCGCAATGATATATATAAGTAACATCTGTAAAAGCCATTTCAAGCGCAGGAACATCTAAAATGTCAGCTTGAATCCAATCAATTTTTTCAAATTCAGAGAGTTTGCCTTCGTTTGAAAATAAATTTTTAACGTGTTGTAGTTTTTTCTCCGATCTGTATATTGCCCGAATCGCCTCCTTTTCTAAAGAAAGTTGCAACAATAAATGATAACCGACTAAACCTGTTCCGCCTGTAACTAAAATCATTTCGTAAAATTAGAAAATTACGATTAATAATAGAATTTAAATTCATAAAACTTCTTAAAATAAACTACAAAAACACATTTCTAAAACTCAATAATTCGCACTATATTTGCACTTTAAATGAATAGTAGTAAAAGATGAAGAAGCACATAAGAATTATAGATTTATTAGAAAATACAAAAACGTTACAAGAAGTAAACGCAAAAGGTTGGGTAAGAACGTTTAGAAACAATCAGTTTATCGCATTAAATGATGGTTCAACGCTTAATAATATTCAGTGTGTTGTTGATTTCGAAAATACACCTGAAGAAACTTTAAAACGTATCACAACGGGTGCGGCTGTTTCTGTTATTGGAACTTTGGTGGAAAGTCAAGGTGCGGGACAAAAAGTAGAAATTCAAGTTGCTAAATTAGAAATTTTAGGAGATTCTGATGCGGAAAAATTTCCAATACAACCAAAAAATAAACCAAGTTTAGACTTCCTAAGAGAAAATGCACATTTACGTACCAGAACAAATATGTTTGGAGCGATTATGCGTGTACGTTCTAAGTTGTCTTTTGCGGTGCATAAATATTTTCAAGAAAAAGGATTTGTGTATGTAAATACGCCAATTATTACAGGTTCAGATGCTGAAGGAGCGGGTGAAATGTTCCAAGTTTCGGCTTTGCCATTTGACAATACACCAAGAACGGAAGATGGAAAAGTAAACTACAAAGAAGACTTTTTCGGAAAACAAACGAATCTTACGGTTTCTGGACAATTAGAAGCCGAAACATACGCGATGTCTTTAGGTCAAGTGTATACTTTCGGACCAACTTTCCGTGCGGAAAATTCAAATACGTCTCGTCACTTAGCGGAATTTTGGATGATTGAACCAGAAGTAGCGTTCAATGATTTAGCTGCGAATATGGATTTAGCGGAAGATTTCATTCAGAATGTAATTAAATATACTTTGGACAATTGTTCGGAAGATTTGAAATTCTTAGAAAACCGTTTATTAGAAGAAGAAAAAAACAAACCACAAGCTGAACGTAGCGAAATGGCATTGTTAGAAAAATTAAATTTCGTTTTAGAGAACAATTTCAAACGTGTTTCTTATACAGAAGCTATTGATATTTTAAAGAATTCGAAACCAAATAAAAATAAGAAATTCCAATATTTAATTGAAGAATGGGGTGCTGATTTACAAAGTGAGCACGAACGTTTCTTAGTGGAAAAACACTTTAAATGTCCAGTAATTTTATTCGATTATCCTGCGAAAATTAAGGCGTTTTACATGCGTTTAAATGACGGAACAGAACCAGGAAAAGAAACAGTAAGAGCCATGGATATTTTATTCCCTGGAATTGGAGAAATTGTTGGAGGTTCACAAAGAGAAGAACGTTTAGACGTTTTAATCGAAAAAATGAAAGCTTTAGGTATTGATGAAGAAGAATTATGGTGGTATTTAGATACTCGTAGATTCGGTTCAGCCGTGCATTCAGGTTTCGGATTAGGTTTCGAAAGATTGGTATTATTCGTAACAGGTATGACAAATATTCGTGACGTAATTCCTTTTCCAAGAACTCCAGATAACGCAGAATTTTAAAAATAGTTTAAAAGTTTAAAAAGTTTATAAGTTTAGAAGGTTTATACACAATGCCTTTTAAACTTATAAACGATTAAACACTTAAACAATAAATACGATATGCTTAAACACAGTCTAAATTTCAAATTATCGCAAAAATTATCTCCTCAACAAATTCAGTTGATGAAGTTAATTCAATTGCCTACGCAAGCTTTTGAGCAACGTTTGCAAGAAGAAATGGTTGAAAATCCAGCTTTAGAAGGAAGTTTAGATGACAATAATGAATCGTTAGATGATTATAATGATAATTCAAATGACGAAGATAGTTATGATGATTACGATAATGACCAAATTGATACTGGTGATATCAACATCGATGAATATTTAAGTAACGACGAAACGCCTGATTACAAATACCAAAGCAATAATTATAGCGATGATGACGAAGACAGAACTATGCCTATGCAAGCACAAGTTAGTTTTCATCAAGATTTAATTAATCAGTTAAATACGTTTATCCTTACGGAAGATGATCGAGAAATCGCTGAGTTTTTAGTAGGAAGTATTGAAGATTCTGGTTATATCCGAAGAACCATTCAGGATATTGTTGATGATATGGCGTTTACGCAAGGTGTCTATACTGATGAAAAAACAGTAGATAGAATCTTACACATCGTACAACAATTAGAACCTTCTGGAGTTGGAGCAAGAGATTTGCAAGAATGTTTGTTAATTCAATTGAAACATAAAACGCCAACTGAATCAGTTAATTTAGCGATTGCCGTAATTGAAAAACAATTTGATGCTTTTACGAAGAAGCATTACGATAAATTATTACAAAAATTCGATTGTACGAAAGAACAATTGAAAAAAGCCATAGATGAAATTGAAAAACTAAATCCGAAACCAGGAGGAAGTTATGATAGTAACAGTAGAATGGTGGAACATGTAGTTCCTGATTTTACGATTCGAATTGTGGATGGCGAATTAGAATTACTTTTAAACGGCAGAAATGCTCCAGAATTGCATGTTTCTAAAGATTATCAGGAAATGTTGCAAACCTATAAAGTATCTAATGATAAATCGAATTCGCAAAAAGATGCGGTACAGTTTATCAAACAAAAATTAGATTCTGCCAAATGGTTTATTGATGCGATTAAGCAACGTCAAGAAACACTTTTTGTTACGATGAATGCGATTATGTATTTTCAACAAGAATACTTCTTAGATGGTGAAGAATCGAAGTTAAAACCAATGATTCTGAAAGACATTGCTGATATGATTGGTTTAGATATTTCTACTATTTCACGTGTAGCAAATAGTAAATATGTAGATACGCCTTACGGAACAAAGTTGATTAAAGAATTCTTTTCTGAAGCGATGAAAAACGACCAAGGAGAAGATGTTTCTACAATCGAAATTAAAAACATTTTAGAAAGAGTTATTGCGGAAGAAGATAAAAGCAAGCCCTTACCAGACGAAGATTTAGCAGCCATGTTAAAAGAAAAAGGGTTCCCAATTGCCAGAAGAACGATTGCAAAATACAGAGAACAATTAGATATTCCTGTAGCGCGATTGAGAAAAAAAATGTAGTTTTATTTCCTAAATTTTATTTAAAATTGAAAACAAAATACCTTTTAATTCCGTTTTCATATATTTTTCATCCCATATTTATCTCTATTTATGGAGCTTTGTTATATTTTTTATTCACTAAAAATATAAGTTTATTAGCGGAAGTGTATTTGTCATTCATTCAGATTTTTATACTTACAATATTATTACCGATAAGTTTTTACATGCTATTGAAGGCCTTGAAAAAAGTAAAATCTTTTACAGAAGCAACCCTTGAAGAAAGAAGATTACCTATTTTTATTCAAGTGTTATTGTTGTATTGTTTGTTAAATTTCACCATTTTAGATACACATTTTCCCGAATTGTATAAGTTTTTTCAAGCGGGTTTTATCAGTTCTTTTTTGGTTTTTGCTTCGGTAATATTGAGGTTTAAAGCGAGTTTGCACATGATTGGTATTACTTCTTTATTTGTTTTTACAGTAATGTTAACCAGTTATTTGGAGATTGAAGCAACTTACACCATTGCGTATTTAATTATGTGCATGGGTTTTGTAGCGTCTTCTCGTTTATACATGAAAGCACATACTTCATTAGAATTAATTGTAGGAATGAGTATTGGTGCGTTACCGCAAATTTTTGTTTGGTTTTATAGTTTGTAAAGAAATTATTTTTTAAACTTAATGTCTAATCCAACCATCATGTACCCAAGAAAAAAACCTTTGTTTCCAAATTGAATGTTATATGGTTTTATTTCATAAGCAATTCTACTTTTTGGAGGGTTAATTCTAAAGCCAATTCCTAAACTACCACCGTAATAAAATTTATAAAAGTAATCTGAATTTTTATGGTTTTGTAGTTCTCCTCCAGTTCCCAATAAGCCTCGAGAATAATTCCCAAAACCACCAGTGGTAAGTAATAAAGAAAATGATTTATATCTTACAACATCATAACTTACATTCATTTGTAAAGAAGTAATTCTGTAAAATTGATCTCGTGTATCACTGACTAAATTTGAAGAAAATCCCCCAATTATGAGGTTTGGATTAATTCTTAATTTCTCTTTTTTTCCAAAGCTTTTTTGATATCCCAAATTATAAACCAATCCAAAACCATTTTCTTCTCTGCTGTCATTAAAGCCTATTCCTATTCCGGTTTTAATGGAACTTCTGTTGAAAATATTTTCTTGAGAATAACTCTTCATAAAAAGAATCAAGCAGCATAAATGTATACTTTTTAAAAGTAATTTTTGAAACATATTGGTTATTATAAAATGTAGAATTGTAAGCCAATATTAAAGTTACTCATCTTAGAACCATCTTTAAAAATTGGATTTAAACCGTAATAGATGTAAGGATTCCAAGTGTTAAATCCAACGGAAATATAGGCGCCATATTGCCAACGATTGATTTCATCAGAAATAGATTCTTTAGTTGTTCCTGCAGAAGATTCTATTTTTAATTTCGAATTAAAAACGTACGTGGCTTTAAAACCTGCATAAACTCTCCAAAAACTATGACTTATCGGATTAGAATTTCTCCATCGTACTTCTAAAGGGATTTCAATACCATGAGTGGTAATCACTGTTCTAATGTTTTCTGCGGGAACAATAATGTCACTTCCGGCAAGTTCATCGGAATTAATAAATTGCTTGATGTTGTTGTACGAATAGCCTAAACCAGGCGCAATGGCCCAATGTCTATTTTTTGAAATAGGCATATCTCTTAAAAATCCAACTGTAATTCCAGGTGAAAAGGAAAATTGTTTGAAACCAGTAGGTCTGTTTTGAATTAAATTATAACTCAAAGATGCATAAAATTGATCTTCTCTATAAAGTGAATCTATTTCAGTTAGGCTTGTTTCGACTGGTTTTGTTTCTTGAGAGAAACAAAAAAACGGAATCCATAAAAAAAGTAATAGTTTCATCTTTAAGTTTTTTGCAGAAAGGAAGGGATTCGAACCCTCGATATGTTACCATATACACGCTTTCCAAGCGTGCGCCTTCAGCCACTCGGCCACCTTTCTAGTTTTTAATCGTTCATTTCTCCTCGTAAAGGAGTTTCAAAAATAGTCTTAAATACGGAACTTGCCACGTTTTGACCTAACAAATACATTAATTTCGTAATTGCAGCTTCTGTAGTGATGTTTTTTCCTGAAATTAAACCAATTTCTTTTAATCTTGTGCTAGTTTCGTACGTTCCCATTAAAACACTTCCACCGCTACATTGTGTAACGTTAACAATATGTAATTTGCGTTGAATGGCGTTTTCAATTTCGCTAATAAACCAATCTTCCATTGGCGCATTTCCTGAACCGTATGTTTCCAAAATTACACCTTTTAAATTTGGAGTCTGTAAAAGAGAGTGTAAAATCGTTTTATTAATGCCCGGAAATAATTTTAATATTAAAACATTGTCGTCAAAATTGGTATTGACTTTAAGTTTTTTAGTTGTTTTTTGTTTGAGTAAAATCGCATTATTGACTTTCAAATGCACGCCAGATTCAACTAATTCAGGGAAGTTGGGTGATGTGAATGCGTTAAAATGTTCTGCGCTTATTTTAGTTGTTCTGTTTCCTCTGTATAATTTATATTCGAAATAAAGTGAAACTTCTTGTATGACAGGTTTTCCTTTGTCTTGTAAGGAAGCGATTTGAATGGCTGTAATCAAATTTTCTTTCGCATCCGTACGCAAATCACCAATAGGCAATTGTGAACCCGTAAAAACGATGGGTTTGTCTAAATTCTCGAACATAAAACTTAAGGCTGAAGCGCTATAAGACATCGTATCCGAACCATGAAGCACTACAAAACCATCAAAATTAGAGTAATTTTCTTCAATGATGGCTGCCATTTTTTGCCAATCTTTAATCTGCATGTTTGAAGAATCGATCGGTTTTTGAAAGGAAACCGTTTCAATGTTACAATCCAGTAATTTCAATTCTGGAATCCCTTTTATCAATTTTTTAAAGTTGAAAGCTTTAAGCGCGCCGGTATCGGCATCTTTTATCATACCAATAGTTCCACCCGTGTAAATAAGTAAAATATTTGGTTTATGAATTGCTTTCAATTTTTTGGTATTTTAATTTGTTAATTACCGGATTCGCATACATAGCTAAGAAACTTTCTTTCATCTTTGCATCATCGGCATTAATTCTTAATTCTAATCTACGTTCAAAAAGTTGTTTCTCTTTTTCAGTGTATTTGTCAGAATTTGAATTTGTATTATGTAGTAAATCGTAAGCAATATAATTCGTTGGCCAAAGTTTGTACGATTGCAAAATAGAATCGTCAACAACTTGTGCTAAAGCAAACATTTGTTTGTTAGAATTGGTTGTTTCGGCAGTAATAGCATCTAATTCTGAATCTAAAACATCACCAACATGAATGTGAATACGTTTTTTCTGACCAATAATTCCGCTTAAAAGCGTAATGAAATCTTCGTTTTTTTCTTTGGTGTAAATTTCATCATTTGCTTCAGCCATTAATTGCGGCATTTTTAAAGCATCTGTTGGGTCGTATTCGTACGAAATAGAAACAGGCACAATTCGTACTTTTTTAAAGAAATCCATACTGTTTTTTTCGTCTGAAGCCATAGCCATCATCTTTAAAACACCAGGATGTGTTGCGTCATTTCCGTCTTTTGTTCTTCCTTCACGTTGTGCAATCCAAACCGAACGATTTTCTTTAGAAACCAAACGGTACATATATTCTGAAAGTAATCTTGAACTTTCTAATAATTCTCTAGGTGTAAGATTTCTTTGAACTAAAAAATTTCTATTTAGTTTAGAAAGCATCAACAGAAAATCTTTCTTAACTAAATTATCTCCAATGGCAGAAGCAGTCATTACTAAGCCATGTTCGTGTAAACATACATTTAGCAAAGAAGTATCTAATATGATATCTCTATGATTCGAAATGAAAAAGTAAGACGTATTTGGTTCTAATTTTTCAAAACCAGATGTAGTCAATCCGTCAGAACTTTTTTCCAAAATCTTTTTTATAGCTTGATACGCAAAATTAATTTGAAAATCTCTAATGGAATGCGTACGAAGTAATTGTTCTTTCCAAACGCTTTCTTCTACGTTAGGATAAGCAAAATCCATTAATGCTTTCATCATAGGATGATTGATAGAAGCACGAATGGCATCGTTAACTTCCGCATCATAATAAGGACGTATTTTATCAAATTTCGACATACTTTATTTTATATCTACAAAAAAACGAAAAAAATAGGAATTAAACGTTATCAAATATTAAAATCCGAAGACATCTTTGCTATTTTTTGTGGTAATTGTAGCAATTTCTTCTAAAGGCAAGTTATAAATTTCCGATAACTTTTCGGCAACTAATTTTACATAACTACTTTCGTTGCGTTTTCCTCTAAATGGAACAGGAGCTAAATATGGTGAATCTGTTTCTAAAACGATATTTTTGATGTCAATTTCGTTTAAAAATTGGTCGATTTTTCCGTTTTTGAAAGTCGCTACACCGCCAATTCCTAATTTCATTCCGCAAGAAATAGCTTGTTTCGCTTGGTTGAAATCGCCTGTGAAACAATGAAAAATTCCCCAAAGTTCCGGTGATTTTTCTTGTTCTAAAATTTCTAAAACTTCGTTAAAAGCATCACGGCAATGAATATTTATAGGTAATTTATAGTGTTTGGCTAATTGTATTTGTCTGGTAAAAACTTCTTGTTGTTGTTTTAAGAACGATTTGTCCCAAAATAAATCGATACCGATTTCGCCAATGGCAGCAAATTTTCGTTTCGATAATTCGGTTTCTACGTGTGCTAATTCTTCTAGATAATTTTCTTTCACATAACACGGATGTAATCCCATCATCAAAAACACATTTCCAGGATATTGTGCTTCTAAATCATACATTTTTTGGGTATAACTACTGTCAATTGCAGGAACGAAAAGTCTGGAAACACCTGCGTCAAAAGCACGTTGTAACATAATGTCTCTATCTTCTGAAAATTCTTCGGAATATAAATGTGTGTGAGTATCTGTAAAAATCATGGTTTGTGTATTATGCTGCGAAGTTACGGAATTTGAAAGAATTAAAAGGCAATCATCAAATTACAACCTCTAATGTCGGAATTGTCAAATCGACCTAAAACTTCAAAGGTTTTGTTTTCGTATTTTTTTCCTAAATCTTGAGTCGCGATAAAAGAACAAGAATTTATATTTGCTAAATCAATAACATTGATACCGCCGGTTTTTCCGTTTTCAATATAACTTAAAGCGTCTTCTGTATCTCTAATTAAAATATCCATCCAAATTGGGCATTCAAAAATTCCATTTCCTAAAGAGTATGCTTGCGATAATAATTCGGTCATACCA
>JAUMDQ010000028.1:0-4195 GCA_032121715.1 Flavobacterium sp. | reverse complement strand
TCTGCCTTTCATGCCGCCAGTTTCCATAATAATGGTGTTTTTCAATCGAAATTTTTTGTATTCAATTAAATCTAGCAAAGCATAGGTTACACCAATTAAAATGATGTTTTGACCTTCGTTTTCTAATTCGATAATCTTATTAGAAAGTTGTTCTAAATCATTCAAATAAAAACCGCTGTCTTTATGGTTGCTTCTGGTAATTAAATCTTCCACCATGTAAATTAATGAAGAACCGTTTCTTTCTAAATAGGATGGAAGTAAGGCTAAAATACAATAATCTTCAATGTTGCCATAAAACTGTGCAAACGCTTTGTTGTAGCTGTTTTCGTAAAGGGAAACATCAGTCACAAAATGTTTACTGGTTATCATTCCTGTTGTGCCGCTGCTTGTGAAAATAACTTTGGGTTCATCAGTAGTACTAACAATTTTATCCGATTTAAAAAACTGAATCGGTAAAAAAGGGATGTCAGATATTTGCTTTACATTACTTGGGCTTTTTCCTAAATATTGACAAAAAGAGTGATATATTTTATTGTTTTCGTATTGGAAACGAAAAACTTTCAAAGTAATTTTTTCAAATTCTTTTTTGGTGGCAATAGAGAATATGTCTTCTTGTGAAATCATACTGCAAAAGTAGAAAAAGATTATTAGTTGAGTGTTGCTTTTTTGTTTTTTGAGCATAAAAAAAGCACCAACTAATTGGTGCTTTTAAGATATTTTGAAAAACTAATTACTCAATAATTAATTTTTTAGTTGAAGTTTTTCCTTCTTCAGTAATTTTTACGATGTAAATACCAGAAGTTAAGTTAGAAACATTAACAGTATTGTTTACTACTTTAGTGTTTACTACTTCTTTACCTAACATGTTTACAATTGATACATTGATATCGCTATTTAAAGCTGTTTCAATAAATAAATTGTTTTTTGTTGGGTTTGGATACATTTTTAATCCATCAATTTGAGAGAAAGATGCAGAGTTTAAAACAACATCAGCAATGTTTCTTGCAACAACTTGAGGAGTTCCATTAAATTCAGCTACTAAAACAGCTCTATTTGCTGCTCCAGTTGGAACAACTTGCCCGATGTAATCAGATTCTGCGAACATAGTTCTAAAAGCAATATCAGAACCGTCATTTAAGTTGTAATTTGTATTCACAGCATATACAATGATTCCATCAGCAGTTGTAAATGTTGAGTTGTTGATTTGAACTAATTCACTTTCGTAATTTTCAACATTAGCTGTAATAGCAGCTGCTGTAACTATTTGAGGTGTAACAACATTTCCTGAAGAAGCAATTGTTGCGTTTTCTAAAGGTAAAAATTGTAATACTCCACTAAATAAAGAAGCTTGACCTTTTAATCCAGAAATTGCATCTCCTGCAACCATTGCAGTTGAAATTGTAACCGGTAAATCATCAATTAAAATACCTGCAGAAGCATCTTGTACATATTTTTGATTTCTTGTTGTTCTAGCGTAAGTAATAACTGGATTACTTGAAACTTGATAATATTTATTTGCACCATTTGCAATTACGTCTGCTCTTAAAGCGGCTAAATCAGTAACAACTATGTAATTTGCAATTGTGAAAGTAACAGTAGTGTTTGCTGCTGGTACAATAGGATTGTGAGAATTATCTACTAATTCAACATATACAGTGTAAGTTCCTGGAGTTAAACTTGTCAATGCAATTGGTGTTGTGTCGTATTTCATTACAACAGGACCTGCGTTAACTGTATAATGAATATGTCCGTCACCTGTTCCGTTAGCAACATTGAAATTACTAACTGTTAAGCCAATATTTGCAGCTGTAGTAAGTGGAGAATAAATTGTTCCGTTTGAAGGCGTATTAATTGTTACTGAAGGATTTGTGCTTGCAGCTGTCCATGAAAAATCATCAATCATTAATCTTTCATTAACAGAATTAGATTTAACTCTAACTTTGATGTTTGCATTTGTACTGTTTATTACACCATTAATAGTTTTCCAATCTGAATCAGTTGTTACTGAAGCATTGATAATAGATGATGGGGCCCAAACTGTACCTCCATCAGTTGAGTATTCAACTGTGTAATCTATTGCAGGTGTACCATCCCAACGTCTTGCTTTAAATGTGAAACTACCAACACCACCACTTGCAACAGTCATTGTTACATCAGTAGTTGCGTCATTTTGTAGTCTTAATGAATAAGTTCCAAAACCACCAGCAAAACCGTCTTGAATAGCTATCCCGTTTCTAATGATATCTGTACTAGCTAAACTAAACACACCATCAACATAACTATGGTTTGAATAACTTGTAAATAAAGGATTAGTTCCTGCTGTCCATTTCGCAGCGTCATCAAAATTAATTGATCCTTGAGATAATGCTAAAAAAGGAATTACAAATAATAATAAAGAGTAAATTTTTTTCATTTTTTTAAATTTTAATTGGGTACAAAGATATAAACAAATTTTATTTTTCAACTAATTTTAGTTGTGAAATTAATGTTTTCTTAATACGGTTTTTTTAATAACTAGTTAATAATCAATTTTTTAGTTGCTGTTTGATTTTGTGTAGTTGTCTTCGTGTCGTAAATGAAAAAATTAAGGTAATAGCATTTACAGTTTTTGTTGTTAGCTTTTGTCGTATTTTGAAACCTATGGACATACGTATTCTTAGACTTACAACATTTTTGCTATAAGTCTATGAATGTATTTTTTTTAAATTAGTTGATTATTAGTTTTCTAGTTGCAGAAGCTTCTCCTTCTTTAATCTTGATGATATAAACACCAGGATTTAAATTTGAAATATTCAATTCTCTAGAGAATAAAGTAACGTCAATTACTTTTTTCCCCAATACATCAAAAACCTCTACTTTTTTGTCAAGGTTCAGTCGCGAAGTAATATATACTTTTCCTGTATTATTAGGATTTGGATATAAGCTCAATCCTTCAATAGTAGGTTCTTGAGATTTAGAAGCGTTACCATTCTTGCCATCTTGGGCATTGGCGCTTAAACTAAATGTTAAGAATAAAAGTATAATATAAATGTAATTTTTTGTCATAGTTTCTATTTATGAAGTAAAGTTATAAAATAAAAATCAATTACCATGCCAATACATAAAAAAAACTCATCTAAATTGTTAGATTTAGATGAGTTTTTTACTGTTTAAATATTTTTTATTTTAATCTAAGTAATATATATATCCAAAGTTTAACCATAAATTCCAGTCGTTTACTTTGTTTTCAGGATATCTTTTTTGATCTGGACTTAAACCATCCACCCAGTTAGAAAAATAATATTGCCATCTTAATTCTACAAATAAATCTGACATTTCATTTAATTTATATCTTGAACCTACACTTGATACAATACTCCAAGTACTTCCTCCGTCATTGTTAACTGCTCCGTTTAAAAACTTTTGACCATCATCTATCGCTCCTGTTGTTAATGGAGAAATTTTCCCTAATGTTGAATAAACGTCTGGTTTGTAAAAATTATAGTGTGCTCCTAAACCAATAAACGGTCCCCAAGCCCCATCAGTAGCGGTAAATTGACGAATACTCCAAGGGAAATATTCCAATTGCATACCAATATCAGTAACTTTAGCTTCACCATTCATGGCTCTTAATTGTTGACCTCCAACAGATTGTTTTTGAGCCCATTCTCCAAAATGATCTAATTTTGTTTTTGTGTAAGAAAGTTCAGAACGTAATTTGAAGTGGTCATTAAAATAGGTTTCAGGCGTGTAACAGTTACATTCTGCTCTGTAAGAAAAGTTCATGTAGTGAACTAAACCTACACCAAAACCAGTATTTCCAGCATTTGTTGTTAAATCATGTCTTTCACCAAAATCAGACTGAAACGCAACTGGCCCAACAAAAGCACCAACTTCGTGAGAAAAACCAAACTGAGCGCTTGAATATTGGGAGATTCCAAATACTAATATTAGACTATAAATTATTTTTTTAATCATTACGGGGAAATTTTATCCGACAAATATAAAAAAACAAACTTCATATTAAAATATTTTTTTTGTTTTATTGAAAATTTGATGATTTTTTTAAGATTTCGTAGTATCGATGACACAATTTTCTTTTTTCTTAAAAAAAGGTTATTTTTTTTAAGATATTCTTCGAAGTTTTTTTTATTAGATGTATATTTGCCTTCAGAAAAATTTTTTTAAAAACATAATTATGAGTCAAAGTGTTACA
>JAUMDQ010000027.1:0-15903 GCA_032121715.1 Flavobacterium sp. | reverse complement strand
CCAGTTATTTTAGGGACTTACAAAGTTACTAACTAATTTATAAAAACAATGGAAATAGCTTATAAAATAGTTTCAATACAAACTTACAATATTGAGGAATTATATTTTCTTTTAGAAGAAGCGTATTGCTTGCAAATAAAGGAAAGATTTAAAAGTCAAAAACTTGAAAACAGAATCCAACAACTAAAATCGGAGTTAAGGAAAAAAGGCGAACCAATTAAATAAAGAAATCATGTTTAAATTAAAAGATATTAAAAATTATACAGTTTCGGAATTGTATAATTTCAGAGCAAAAGCTATGCTTTCACAAGGCAACGGACATTTATTTAGTAAAATGCTTGAAAACAGAATTGAAAAAATAGAGGTAGAACTTAAAAAAAAGGGCGAATTAATAAACTAATATATCATGAAAGAAAATAAAAAACAACAACTTTTAAATTTATTAAGAGTATCAGATAAAGAGAATAAATATTTTATCACAACAGACCAAATCACTGGGAAACGTTTTGCTATTGCAGAATTTGGAGAACCTGGACAAGTAAACATAAAAAGTAATTTTATGCTTTTTAAGGAAATGGAAAGCTATTTATTTGGAGTAAATGCAGTTTATAACAAAACTTTAAAACTTTGTACTACATAGACAGAAAGAAGCTACACACGGACATTCTAAAAAGACTAAACGAATTGGGAAAACCGCAGAGGTACTTAGAAAAAAGGATAAACATAAGCCGAGCCACTATATACAGATTATTAAAAAAGGATTCAAGTTTAAATTTTGATACTTTTTTCATACTGATTGACTGGCTAAGCGAAGAACCAGAAACTTATATTAAACTTAAAAAATAAAAAAAATGCAAATAGTAAACGGAAAATGGAAAGAAGAAAATTCGTTTTGGAATATAAACACGGAACGATTCAAGAAATTAGGCAATGTTTTAACAGAGCTTTACGGAACTCAAAAAATAACCTCTACAAAAATCAACTTAATAAGCGATTTAGCAGACCTAACAGAAAAAGAGGAAAATTTAGTTTCCAACTACATTACCAACTTAAAAAAGTTGAGAGAGCAAAAGGAAATAAAAGTAAGTTTTAAAAACATTTTAACTAATTTTTTAGCAATATAACACCATGCAGCAGCCACCAAAAACGAAAGAGGAAGTGAAAGGAGAAATTGATTTTCTTATGACTTTACCGGACTGGCAAAGAACAGACCACGAGAGAAACCCATTGACAAACTTACAAGTAGCACCCGAATTAAAATTGTACGGCTACGAATACCTGGATCAACTATTCAAGGAAGAAATGAAAACCAAACTAAAAAACTAATCAGCCATGCCAAAAACTAAAAACATTCAATTAACTAAAGTAGTTCAACTATTTCCAGATGAAGAAAAAAAAGCAACTCAAAAAATATCTTTAGATATAGACGACAACTTTTTATCAATAATACACGACGGTAATGAATTAGTTTTAAGCCTTGAAAATTGGCGTAGTTTAAACGATTTAGTTAACCAAGCTACTCACATTCAAAAATCAATAAAAGTATGAACCAAGAAGCCAAAAACGCAATCGAGCAATTCGTTTACTTAGTTGTGGTACTAATATTTTTAGCACTAATTAGACAACTATATATTTTTTTAACTGATTTGGTATAACAAATCCTAACTTAATGTAAAAATGGCACAAAATTCTAAAACAACAATTGAAGATTCTATGCTGGTTCCATATTCATTTAGCTGCATACACATATTCGGAGATACACGATATGTCTTCACAATGAGAGGTAAAAACAATTCTCTTCACAGATTCCAAATTTTTGAAAACTAAGTGTATGAAAAATTTAGGCAAACCATTTGAAAAAGGTCATATACCATTCAATAAAGGAAAAAAGGTTACTGATTATGTAAGTCCAGAAAAAATTGAAAAGATGCAAAAAACTCAATTTAAAGAAGGTGAAACAGTTGGAGAAAAACACCCTTCATGGAAAGGTGGAGTTCAGATAAGCAAAAGAGATGGGAAACACATTTATACTGGCACCAATCAAAGAAAAAGACTTTCCAGAATTAACTACGAAAAAGAACACGGAGAAATACCTAAAAATTGGATTGTATATCACTTAGACCAAAACAAGGAAAACGATGAAAACGACAATCTAATTGCAGTTCCGAGAGCAATTTTAATCAAACTAAACAACAACACCTTAGCAAAAAATTACCATGAAGTAAAAACCGCTATTGAATTATATTTAAAAGAACCACCAAAAAAATAAACACCATGCCACAAGATGTAAACGAAGACTTCAGAAAATTCCTGAGAGAAAAGCGAAACGAATTAGGAATTAATGCAAACGAAATGGATCTAATTGTCTTCAACAACAAGAAAATTAGCTACACAAGTCGTTTTGAAAACGGAAACAAGAAAATGACTTTGGACACGCTAGGAAGATTTCTTGATGCCTTAGACTTTGAAATCAAATTTGTAAAAAAAACTTAATTATGACACAATTTAAAGGAACACAAGGCAAATGGCATCTAATGAAAAAAGGTTTTACAAAAAATGCTAATGATAATTTAATCCAAGTTTATGCAACAAATGAAGATTTAGAATTTGTATGTCAAGTTTGGAAAGACGGCATTTTACACGATAAAACTCAAAACTTTGAAGCCAACGCTCAACTAATTTCTAAAGCTCCAGAGATGCTTGAAATGTTGCAAAAGTGTAAAGAATATTTTTTACTAAAAACAGATAAATATTCTGAAGAAAGAGCCGACGCAATAGGGCAACTAATAAATGAAGCAACTAAAATCGATTAATTATGTCAACAAGTCCAAAAATATACTTATTAAAAAACGCAGAAGGAAAATTCGTTTCATTTGAAAAAGAAGGCGCTCATTTTGTAGCAAAATTATCCTATGCTAGATATGTAAAAAAAGAAGCTGATGCTTTAAAAGTCAAAAGTGGATATGAAGAAGTATTAGGAGAAGAACTTTTCATACACCAATCAACTGAAGATGAATTTATGCTTGAATTGAATCTAACAACAACACAAGCCGTTTTATCTGGAGAGTTATACAAGCAATATCTCGAAACAATTAATTACAATTTGCCAACAATATCATCAGTAAACAAAAACCTAAAAAACAGCCTAAATAATTCAATAGATATGTTAAGGCATACAAATTCTATGTTTAGAGAATTTGAAAAACAACAAGAAGAAGAGGTATTTGAAGTTTACGCTTACTACCATGAAATGATATTAGAACTTTCAAAAGTTAGTATCTATGAAGTAAACGAAGTAACTCAAATGCTAAAAACAAGGGAAATAGACAGAGATTCTATAATGGGAATTTGCAAAAAAGTATTGAAGAACAATAAAAAAAGCAACCATGAAAAACCTATTAAATAACACCTGGTACTACCTGAGCTATCCGCTTAGATTGTATTTCAAAGAGCGAGTTTCTTTGTATAAGGACTTGCTTCTTATTTTAGAATCAACAAACGGAATTTTATTTATTAAAGCTCGTCGAAAAGGAATGGCAGAAAGCAATATGCTGAACGCTTTAAAAAGAGCAAGACTTATTTCAAAACTAACACGTTTCATTAACAGATGGGACTTTAAAACTAAGTAAGCTATGAAAACAGAAAAATTATATTTCAAAAGCATTAATGATAACACTTGTTATGATTTACAAACTCACATAGAAGATGCTAAAGATGAAGAATTATCTGAAATCAAATTAATTGAAGCTATTCCGGATAATGACAACCCAGAAAACATTTGGTGCAGTTATCATGGAGAAGTTGGAGAGCGACAAGAATGTAAAAAATCAGTTTGTGAATATTACAAATCAAAAAGCGGAAGAGGAAAATGTGAGCATCGTGGAAATCTATTCTCATTCGGAGAAGAAGTAACATTTAAAGTAGAGTAACATGAACGCAGATGTAAAAGGTGCATTAGCGCAAATAAACCAAAGTTGGAAAGCCTTTGAACACAATGGACTTCCAATGACAAAAGCACAAGTTAAAGCGGTTTTAACTTATGCTGATTCCAAAGGAATAAAAACGACAAACGAGATACCAGATTCAGATATTGAATTTGTATTGAAACACTTAAAAAAGTAGAAATTATGCCAACAACTATTAGAAATGAAAAATTATTCTGTCTTAATTGTGGCGGAGAATTTGCACTTACAATGCCAATTGCAGTATCAGATATGACTAAAAAGATGAAGTCATTTGATGAATTACACAAAGATTGTAAACCAACTTGGAAAGAACCGAAAGCAGACCAATCAAAAAACATTGAACAAAAAGCGATGTGGTGGATTCAAAACGGACACGTTGGAATGAGTTCTAAAACCATGTGGCTTCATTTTATGGGACAAAAAATTGACAGACCAAACCACCCATACGATCCAGATGATTTTTCAAGATGCTACAAATTATTAGAAGCAGTTCCAGAATGGAAAGAAAGAATTTTAGAGTTATCAACTTTATCAACTGCTTGGAAAAATTTAGCTGAAAATTGGGCAAAACTTACAGAAATGTACGAGCAGAACACCAAAGAAGAATGGAAAAATTCTAAGAAAATTGGAATGTTCGATTTTATGCAAACTTTAATTGAGTAATCATGAATTTAGGAAAAGTAATAAAACAAGAAATTAAAAACCAAGGATTCAAGCAAAAGGAAATTGCAGAATTAGTTGGGATTTCAACAAACGCTATTTCTCAAATATGTATTGGAAGTGCTATTCCAAACAAAACTACTTTAAGTAAAATCTGCAAAGTATTAAATATTGAAATTATAGTTTCAATTAAAAATCTAAAAACATGAAAAAGATAGGTATTATAGGCGCAAATATATTGCCGATTTCATTGTTTGCTCCAATAACAATAAATGAACCAGATTCAAAAAATGGAGAAACAATAAAAATTTCCGAATATAAATGTCATAAACCAATAGACAACACAAAAGACGGAAGAGCAAACCGAAGAGAAAGAAGAAAACAACAACGTAAAAAGAAATAGTTATGAAACAAATCATATCAGTACGTTCAAACACGCACTACACTCAAGAAGAAAACGATAAAGATTTCGTCTTAAAACCGATGATGGAATTGGTTATTATTTATGCTGATGGAAAAGAGCATGAAATTACACCTAAAGGACTTTTAAAGCAGAAGATTAAATGTTCAGAAGTAAGGTTAATCGTAAGTCCTTTAATGCTTGAAAGTTTAATTACAGACCTACAATTACATCAAAAGAAACTGATTGGAATATCGGCTAATGCTGATAAACTAACAGCCTTAGTAAAACATATAACCGTTAACGAAAACCAATAGTTATGACACCAAAAGAACAGAAAATTAAGGAAGCTTACGGAGAATATTGGGATATTGTAAAAGATTATACAGACGAAAATGGTTGGTGTGATTTTACATTTACAAAAGATACTAATATTTTAATACCTATTGAAATGGATTTTAAATTTCCAAAAGGAAGACCAATTAATTTAAAAGGAATTGCAAATAACAATGGTTGGATTAAAGTTGAAAGTGAAGCAGATTTGCCAAAAGAAACAATATTTGTGGAATGTATAAGTAAAGCATTTGATTTTAAAGACAAACGCTCGCAATGTACACACCATTTTATGTTAGGCGATGAAGAATATATGATTAGAAACTTTTCACATTATAGAACCATGCCTTTTAACCCTCCAATTTATTAAACTTTTAAATGAGTAGTTATGAAAAAGTATATAAAAAAGCACCTTAAAGACGAAAAGCGTATTCTTAAACTAATGTACAAAAAAGGTATTTTCGAGCTTTTAAGAATCAAACTGGAAGATTTAGGTTGGGAATATTTTCTTTATGGTAAAAGACAAAGAAGAAGAAAAGGTAAAAATAAATACGCATTTAGAGAATGTTTACCTGAATTACACGAATGGACACAAGATTATTGGGGAGAAGGAGATTCACATAGCGTAGTTGGATCTTTTAGAGAACATTTATTCTGGGAAACCACAACAGAATATGACGAAAATAATTTCTCCAGTAATGGGACTATATTTTCAAATCAAAAGCTAATTGAACATTTAAAATCATTACCAACCAAAAACAACGATTCAAAATTCAATCGTTTCCTAAAAAGAAATCAAGAATAATAATTTTAATAAAAAAATCATGGAAAACACAAACATTATACCGGTATTAAACTTAGAACTTTTACAACAAAAAGCAAATGAAGCTGCAATGAAAGGCGCACAAAATGCTATCGAAGAATTTTACAATAGCTACAACTCTCCTTATAAAAAAGCTATTGAAGCGAATTTAACAAACAAAGGGGTTGATGGTAATTTTGATATTCCTGATATTATTGGAGTATTAAATGATAAATTCTCACAAGAAATCGACAAAATAGCAAATACAGCCATTTCAAAATCATTCATTCCGTTAGTAAAAAACTTTTTAATTAGAGAAGATTCTGAAATTAAATTTTCAGATATTCTAAAAACATTTATAAAGGATTCAGGTTTTGATTCTGATGATGATCTATATTCTGATGATTACACAGTAGAAAAAGTTGAAGATGATAGCAAATCATACAAAAGTAGTTTTGTTCAATATCAAGTTTCAAATGGAAAAATCGGTTACGAACTTAGATTTTACAAAAAAGACGAAAAACTAACTACTTTAATAGCATTACCATATATGTTAGACGACAACGGAAAATATTACAGAAGTTACGAATCAAAACAAACAATGAAAATATCTCTAGATGGTGGCGCTACTTTGGAAATGCCATTTACAAAAGGGATTTTAGAAAACCCATTCGTTTCTTTTATCGCAAGATTAGTTATTGGAAATAACAACATCATTTTTGATGTAGAGGATTTTGATGAAGATATGTTTCCAAGAGATGAATGTCATTGTTAGCGTTAAATAGAACTAAATAGCAACAATAGATGTCGGACAATGGTTGTACAAATAACTGGTATAAAACAGAAAAACCCTTGATTTACAAGGGTTTTTTAGCATTAAAAGTGATCGCGCCAGGATTCGATATAGTATAATTATTTATACCTAAACATAACTATTTATACCTAAAGACTTGTTTTAATATAATTTATTTGTATATTTGCGTATAATAGTTATATTTAGATATAACAAATGTCGGACATATGTCGGACAAATTTAATAACATCGGGAAATTATGGCAACAGTTAAACTCATGCTTAGAGGTTCAAAAAACCCAAGCAACATCAACATTAGATTTGTTAACGGAAGACAAATTGACTTCACTACTCCTATTGGAATTTATGTGAATCCAACTCATTGGGATTCTAAAAACCAAAAAATCAGAAACGTTATTGAAATTCAAAATCGTGATGAAATTAATTCCAGATTAAATAAACTAAAAATTCATTGCATCGACCAATTTAATGAAGACTTTTCTACTGGAAAAATCATTAATAAAATTTGGTTCGAAAATGTTGTAAAAACTTTTTTCAACAGACCAAAAGACGAAAACAAAAAAGTCAATCTTGACTACAAAATATACCTTACAGATTTTGCTGATTATTGGATTAAAAACAAAGCCGATAAGCATAAAGTGTCTGCAAGTAAATTCATGGACGAAACAACCAAAAATCATTATAAAAAAGCTATTGAACTAATTCAAGAGTTCGAAGGCAAAAATAAAATTATAATGAATGAAGTTACTTCAGATAAACTTGATGAACTTTCAATTTACTTAACCGATAAAAAAGGTTACTCAAAAGGTTATGTTGAAAGATTATTGAGCCGAGTTAGATTTTTCTTTTCAAGAGCTGAAGATGAAAACATTCCGGTATCAAAACAATACAGAAATACAATTTTCATTTCAGAAGATAAAAATGTAGATTATAAAGATCCATATCTAAATGTAGATGAAATAAACAAAATTTTCAAATACGATTTTTCATTCAATGAAACATTCGATAATGTTAGAGATAATCTAATTATTGGACTTTGGACTGGTTTAAGGATTTCGGATTTCTTAACCAGACTTAACACAAGCAACTTTAAAGACGATTTCATTGAAATTAAGACCAAAAAAACAAATACTTGGGTATCTATTCCAATTCACAAACAAGTCCGCTATATTTTAGACAAAAGAAACGGAGAATTACCAAGTAAAATATCGGACCAGAAATTTAACAAGTACATTAAATTAATCGGTCAGGCTTGCGATATTGATGAAGTAGTTTTTGGTGGAGCAACTATTAAAGACGAAAAAACTAAAATTTCAAGAAAAGTATTCAAGGAATACAAAAAATACGAACTAATTACTTCGCACATCTGCAGAAAATCATTTGCAACAAATTTACATGGCAAAGTACCAAATTCAGTAATTTGTTCAATTGGTGGTTGGGCGACAGAAGAAATGATGCTACACTACATCAAACAAACTAATCGTGAATCAGCTATGATTCTAAAAGAACATTGGGATAATCAAAAATAGAAATTATGAAAAGAAGTATCAAACAAGTAAGTCCAACGATGATTATTGGAGCCATTCACGTAAAAGAAGATGGAACAAAAGAAACCATAAAATATGAAAATCCAATTCCGTTTCCTTCAGCAGATTCCAAAGAATTTCGTAAAAAACAAACAAAATTATACTTTTTAAATATTGACGACACAAATTGCTATCCTTTATCTGATAGGTTAAATGATGCAAGACTTGAAGGATTAAATAAAGTTACACTAGTGGAAGCTATTCTAGATAATGATAATCCAGACTACATATGGTGTGGGGAACAAGGCGAGGTTGGAGAAAGAAGTGAGTGCAGAAAATCATTTTGTTCGTACTATGAATCTAAAAGCGGTAGAGGTATTTGCAAGCATAGAGGTAACTTATACACTCATGGAGAGGAAATTACTTTTGATGTTCCAAAATTTGAATTATAAAACCCTGAACTTTTAAATAAGCGATATGGCAAATGTAATAATGAAATTTAAGGACGCTCCAATAGGCGCAAGATTTCATTTTATTGGCGATGATGCGCCAAAAGATGTGTATGTAAAAATACACGCAAACGGAAGTGGACTTGTAGTACAATGGAACGGTAATGTAGAAGGACATCAATCGCATTGTTCCTGGTTAGATGAAGAAAATGGCTATGATTTCGATACAGAAATAGAACTAATTTAAAACAAGAAAACATGACACCAAAATACTACACACCGGAAATTAGCGAGTTCCATATCGGATTCGAATTTGAGTACCGAGTGAAAGACGATATTTGGGAAAAAGATACAATTGATACTTCTATTTCCGATAGAAAAGGTTTAGTTTTAGATATTCCAAGTGAAAATGAATATGGTTATGATCCAATAAACATTCGTGTAAAACACCTAGACAGAGAGGATATTGAATCATTGGGATTTGTTTATGATAATTCCATAAATAATAGAGATATTTTTGAACTAAAAATTGATTCACACAAACAGATTGTACTAAAAATAAATTTTAATGTGGCAAAAATTGAAATATTAAGTGAAGACTTAAACGTTTTTACTGATATAGATAATTATTTGTTTAGTGGAAAAATCAAAAACAAGAGCGAACTTAAAAAACTCATGGTTCAGCTCGGTATTAATTAATTTTTACTAATTTAGCAACCAGGGAAAAAGTAAACAATATGGAAAATACAACAACATCTAATTTGTCTGACGCAGAGAAATTAAATATGCTAATTGATGCGCTCGATTCGAAAGATCGTAAAATGAACGCTAATGTATTAGCTGAAAAACTTGGCTACAAAAGCCACATGGCCGTTTACCACGTAATAAGTGGAAAGAACAAACTTACTGATGATATGATTGAAAAAATCATATTAAAGATGCCACAAGTGAACTATCTCTTCCTTAAAAAAGGAATTGGGAAGCCGCTTAAAAGCAGAAGTGCAGCTCAACTTCAAGACAACCTATTAAACTTCTCAAAAAAAGAAGTAACACTAACTGAAATTGGAGAAATGCCAAGAAGATTGGTTTATATTGAAACAATGTTGGAAAGACTTATGGCACACTTGCTTCCAGAAGAACTTGAAGACATGATAAGCAATGAAAACCTCATGCAGTTAAATAATGAAGACAGAGTTAAGGAATAAAACAAAAAAGGTGTCGTAATTGGCACCTTTTTTTTATGATTAGTTTTTAATAAGAAATAAAACAGCATTTTTAAAACTTTCCAAATCCTTTTCAGGAACATATTTTTTGACACTAAAAGCAATATATTCTTTGTTTCCAGAATTTACAACCGGAATTTCGTTTCTATGCTTCGAAATATCATCACAATATACGCTTTCATGGAAATATATAAAAATTGTAACCTCATGGCCTTCTTTTAATAAATTAGTCCTAAAATCAACTTTTTTGATGTTTTTCAAAGTGAACATACAATTTTTTGTCATTGTGCCAATAATAGAATTATCAGAAGGATTTCCAAATGTATTTTCCATTTTGAATTGAATGGAATTATTAAATGAATTGAAAGAAAATCCGCCAGAGTATTTCTCCGCCCAATTTTCGCCATTAAAATAATAATTAATGTAATCAGTAGCATCTTTTTTAGTTTGTGAAAAAGATAAATTGGTAATAACCAACATTAGTAAACATAATTTTCTCATAATTTCTAATCTATTTGTTTTTTAATAATATTAAATAATTGGTAAACTTCATCTAAGGATATTTTGAAATCTTTATATTCTGGGGAATTATTTAAGGAATGACAAGTTATCATACCATTTACGGAATCGTGAGCAATAATCTCTTTACAAATAATACCGTCTTTATGAATTATGATCCAATTAGGGTATTTTTTAAAATTTAATTTGTTCGCCCAATGCACTTTCTGAACTTCTCGACACAGAACAAGGCTTCCAGAAGGGATAGAATTTATTGTACCATCATTCATGCTGTCATTAGTTATTTCAAAAGTAACATACCTTCCTTGCCCTATTCTGTCAACAACGAAGTTTACGTGAGTTAAATTTTCGATATACTCTTCATCTCCAAAAGATGATAAGTAACCAGCCTGAGCTTTAACCGGAACTAATGGAGCGTTTAAAAGAAACTTACCATTCAGAAGCTCTTCATAGGTATTTCCAAACGAATTTGTAATTACATCTTTTTCTAATTGATTGATAAGTTTACCGTAATTTTCTGCTGTTTCGCCAATTATATGTCCATCTAATTCCTTAAACTCTTCTGGAGTAAGAATTTTTTCCATTTGCCCCTCTCCAGTAACAATCCAATCTAAATTGAACATTTCAGAAAATTCTGAATCCTTTAATTTGTAAAAAAAATCAAAACTTGGTTTTGACTTTCCACTTAAAATATCATAAATAGCTTGTGATCTAGTATAACCTAATTTTTTAGCAAATTCATTTGCGCTAATATTCAAGTAATCAATCATTTGCGATATTCTTTCAGAAATATTTGTATTTTTGTTCATCTATTATTTTGATTTAAGAAATATCTGTATATATTTGCAATGTTACTGTACACAAATGTACGAAATTTTAACAACATTTAACATAATTACATTAAAATAGTAAATCCCCTATGAAAAATGAAATTTTTGAATACAAAGGAACCCCAATTACATTTCAAATAGGAAATGGAGAAGTAATGGTTAATGCTACCGAAATGGCAAAACCTTTTGGAAAAAGACCAAACGACTATTTAAACTTACCTTCAACAAAACAACTTATTGAAGCCGTTACCAGAAAAAATGGTATCGCTCATTCTGAGATAGTTACTACTTTAAAAGGTGGTAATAATCAAGGTACTTTTTTAAATGAAGATCTTGCATTAGATTTTGCTCAATGGCTAAACATAGATTTCAAACTTTGGTGCAATGATCGTATTAAAGAAATAATGAAATATGGATTTACTGCTACCGAAACTAAAATCGATGAATTAATTGCTAATCCAGATTTGCTTATAAGTTTAGCAACTGAATTAAAAGAAGAGAGATTACAGAAAGAATTGCAAATACAGAAAAACTTGATACAAGAAAATCAGTTAAAAATTGCTGCTCCAAAAGTAGAATACTACAATCAGGTATTACAATCTCAATCAACTTATACCACTACTCTTATATCAAAAGAGCTTGGAATGTCTGCAACAGAATTAAATAAGATTCTTAAAGCTAACAACATTCAGTATAAACAAGGAGATACTTGGGTACTATATGCTAGATACCAAAACTTCGGTTATACCAAAACAAAAACATTTACTTCAACAGATGCGCAAGGCAATACAATAACTGCCATGACTACTGTATGGACTGAATTAGGAAGAGCAAAAATTCATGAACTTATTAAACTACTAAATAAAAATGGCTAAAGAAAAAGAAACCATCAATGTTTACTCAACTCAAAAAACCATAGAAGTTTTAGGTGTCTGCAGAATATATTTTTACAATAAATATAAATCCAAACTAACAAAACTTCCAAAACAAGGTAAAAAGAATTTCTTTTTAGAATCAGAAGTGTTGGTACTAAAAGATGAAATATCTAAAAATAAAAACAAAATGAAATCTTTAGGATTCAATATAGTTGAATAACTAATAAAAAAAATAAGAGTATGAGTTTTATCGAAACAATGCCAGAAGATGATATTAAAAAATTAGCTGAAAGACTTCAGCAATATATCTTACCAAAATCAGTTGAAGAATCAAATAAAAAAAATACAGATACAAATTATTCTGTAAAAGAAGTAGCAAAAATAACAAAAAGATCTAAACAAACTATTAGAGCGCATATTAAAATAGGTTTGTTAAACGCTAAAAAACCTGGCAAAAATTACATTATAACACAAGAAAATCTAACAAAATATATAGAAAATGAAAAGTAACTTCCTTTTAATTGAAGAACAATGTGTAGAAACTTCATTAACACTAATCGATTCAGGATATTCTGAAAAACCTTCAGCAATTTACGATGAAGAGCAATCAGAACCATTAAAAATTTTAATCAATATAAAAGACAAAAGTTTTTTCTGGCTGGACCAAAAAGCAATCAAAGACACAAAAACAACAATCAAAACAGCATACAAACAAAATTTAACAATCACAAACCTTAAAGATTTATCACAATGGCTAATCCAAACCAACAAGTAAACGACGTAGAAATCATTTCACATGAAATGAACACAGAAGTACTTTATCAACAAGACAAAGCACAAGTTGACATTCAAATATCAACAGCAAAAAACTTCCCACGAAACATTACAAGATCTATTGAAAACGCAATAGCTATTGTTTCAATAGACCAAAAAACAGCAGCAACTTGTACTTACTCAGTACCTAGAGGTGGAAAAGCCATTACTGGACCAAGTGTGCATTTGGCAAAAATCATTGCTCAACAATGGAAAAATATGAGAATTGAATCTCGTGTAATAGACATTGACGCTAAACACGTTACCTGTCAAGGTATTTGTTGGGATTTAGAAAACAACATTGCTATTAAAACTGAAGTAAAACGTTCAATCATGACAAAATTCGGAAGAATGAATGATGATATGATTACCGTAACTGGAAATGCTGGTAACTCTATTGCTTTAAGAAACGCAATTTTTGCAGTAGTTCCAAAAGCAGTTGTTGATAAAGTTTACACTACCGCTTTAAATGTAATTACTGGAGATGTTTCAGACGAAACAAAACTTATCAAAAGAAGAACTCAGGTTTTCGATGCTTTAAAAGATACTTATGGTGTTTCAGAAAAAGAAGTTTTAACTGCAGTAGGAAAATCAGCACTATCACATATTACACCAGGAGATTTAGCAGTAATTATTGGTTTTGGACAAGCTATTAAAGATGGAGATACTACCGTTGAATTAGCTTTTAAAACTAACAACGAAACTAAAGCCGAAGACAAAAAAGCTGCTGTAAAAGCCGCTAAAGACGCTGCTGTAAAACCAAAAGTTGATGAAAAACCAATTACAACATCTACACCTTCTACAAATGAAGAAGAAAAAGATATGTATGTAAGAATTTCTGAATGTAAAACACAAGAAGAACTAACTGCATTATCTAAACTAATGCCAAGTGATGATTTTGACTTAGCATTAGCCATTGACAACAAAAAAAGAGAATTAGCAAGTAATCCAAAAGGAGAATTATTCGATTCAAAAGGAATGGCATAGATAAATAGCAACCAACCTTTAATAATAAGGGTTGGTTACTTATAACGGTTCGCAGCTATACGTAGTTGCTCATTTTAAAAACGAAAAATTATGATAACAGAAAAAGAATACTTAGAAGCACAAAAGATTGTTAATACCTACAAAGAGCAATTACGTATAGCTGATGTTATGTGTAGTAAGCTATTGCAGGAAGAACGTGAAAAGAAATACAAGTGGTGTATAGAAAATGGTGGACACGAATACCGTTCAAGTGGTGGCAAATGGTCAAGTGCAACACAAATGTCTTGTATTTCTTGTGGCAAGACTATTGATTAGCTTATTACGCATAACGTTACGTGTGTTTATTTCAGTTGTGGAAAAACACAAAACCAAGTTTCGGATTAAAACCAAAAAATAAAATTACAAAATAACCATTAAATTAAACCTTATGCCACAATTGAATAAACACGCTGTTATGCCTTCGCTTTCTCACGGATCTACCTTTACTGGTATTGGTGGTTTTGATTTAGCTGCGGAAGAAGAAGGTTTTGAAAATGTTTTTCATTGTGAATTTGATGCAGATAAACAAAAAGTCCCAAATAGTAATAGTTATGGAAATATCGAAACAACAGATTTCACTTTTTACAGAGGAAAACTTACCGTGTTGTCCGGTGGCTTCCCGTGCCAAGACGCAAGTATTGCAAAACAAGATGGTAAAGGTCAACAAGGGTTACAAGGTGAAAGAACTGGATTGTTCTTTGAATTTATCAGAGCAATTGATGAAATTAGACCGGAATTTGTTATTGCCGAAAACGTGGCTAACATTCTTAAAACTAACGGAGGAAAAGACTTTAGCAGAATACTGTCCGAATTATCCAGATTGGGGTATAATGCAGAATGGAGAGTTTGTAGAGCGTCAGAAGTCGGTGCGCCCCACCACCGCGCAAGGTTGTATTTGGTTGCTTACTCCAGCAGCATCAGATTGCAAAAGAATGACACCTTCTTTAAATACATACAAGAAAAGAATGAACCGTTCACCTGGAAGCCTGCCGGAACATCTTTACAGATTAGCACCGGAGGTAAATGGCTTTTATGTGAACCCCCACTTATACGCGTGGATCATGGGTTATCCAATAAATTGGCTGGACAAATGATACATGGTTACGGAAACGCAATAGTTCCCGAAATAGCAAAAAGAATTTTTAAAGCAATACGAGAACACAAAGCTATGTCAAGTGAGGCATAACGTTTTGTGGCTTGGCGAAGTTGCCGAACACAAAACTTCATTAGTAGTAAAAATTTTTAAATTAATATAAAATGTCAAACGAAGAACAAAACGGCAATTTTGCCAAACCGATGTTATGTGCTGTCATTTCTCAGCCAAAAAAAATTGAAACCTATGCTGACTTACCCGAATATGGAAAGTATGTATTAGTAAGTGGTATTGATAAGTTGCAATACGATGTTAGAAGATGGCACGTTTGCGAAATGAACGACCTTGAAGATGGGTTAGATTACAGAGATAAAGGTCAATTTTTTTGGCTTACGGAAAAGGGAACTAAGATTGAAGAAGTAACTCATTGGTGCGAATTACCTACGTTGGAATAATAGCACATAACGGCGGATGCTACACGATGGCTGGGAAAAGCACAAACCCAGACTTCGGATAATGACAGATTAAAAAAGTGCAAAACTAACTTTAAATTTAACCCGAAACCCAGCTATTGTG
>JAUMDQ010000026.1:17844-24305 GCA_032121715.1 Flavobacterium sp. | reverse complement strand
CGCCAAAATGGTTTCCTATTTTAAGTGTTTTTAGTTTGTTTTTGCCTTTCTTTTTAGTGCTAAACTTGTTGTTTTTTATATATTGGTTAATTCAGCTTAAGAAGTACATTTTCGTATCAGGTTTGGTGTTGTTGTTAGGGATTACTTTTATCAATAAATTCTACAATTTGAAACAGACAGAGTTACCAAAATCGGAAAAAGATTTTACGATTATGAGTTATAATGTGCGTTTGTTTAATAAATTCAAGTGGTATCAAAAAGCGAATATTCCTTCTCAAATTGCTCAATTTGTGGAAGATAAAAATCCAGATATTTTGTGTGTTCAAGAATATTCCGATTTAGAAAAAACAAAATTTTCGAAGTATAAATACCAACAAATTTTTAAAGAAGGGAAAAATATTATTGTTGGAAATGCTATTTTTTCGAAATATAAAATCATAGATAAAGGTGTTATCAATTTCCCGAATTCTAATAATAATGCGGTTTATGCAGATATCATTAAAGGAAAAGATACGCTTAGAGTTTATAGTATGCACTTGCAATCGATTAAAATCAGTACCGACATTGAAGACGATGAAATTCAGAAAATGAATGAATCTAAAACCAAATATATTTTTAGAAAAATTAGCGATGCGTTTACCAAACAACAAGAACAAGCTTTGTTGTTAAAAGCCCATTACAGCGAATGTAAATACAAAAAAATTATTTGTGGCGATATGAATAACAGTGCGTTTTCTTTTGTATACAGAACAATTAAAGGCTCCATGCAAGATACTTTTGAAACCAGTGGTTCTGGATTTGGGAAAACCTATAATTTTAAATATTATCCAGCACGAATTGATTATATTTTTGCAGATAAAGCCATTCAAGTTAAAAGTTTTGAAACCTTAAATGATTTTTATAATAGCGATCATTTCCCTTTAATTTCAAGACTTGAGATTAAATAATATCCAAATCATATTTATTCAAAAGCCCGCTTAAATTATCGTTCGAAAACTTCGTTTTAACCATTTTATTATTTTCGGGATTGATAGAAAAATGGATTGCTGTCGTGAAATCTGTTTTTTCTAAATTTGTGTTTTCGAAAATAGATTTCGACAAATCACAAGAATCAAATTTCACGGAAGTTAGGTTACAACTTGAAAAGTCAACATCTATAATTTTTGAATTACTGAATTTCGAATTTTTTAAATTCATTTTGAAAAACGAACAGACTTGTAATACACAAGATTCGAAAGAAACTTCAAATAGAAAATCATTGCAATATTCAAATTGCATGCCTAAAAGCGTGCATTCTTGAAAGAAAACTTCTTTAAATGAGGTGTTACTAAGTATTGGCGATTCGAGGTTGCAATTGATAAACTCACAATTGATAAAAACACTTTTGGAAAGCGCAGTTCGACTAAAATTACAAGAGTTAAAAACACAAGTATCATATTCGCCCGTATCAAATGGTTCGTTGGAATAATTAATTTTGTCGAAAGTGGAATCAAGGATTAGCTTCATAGGATAAAAAAAACTGCTTAAAAAGCAGTTTCGAATATTTTAGTTTTCTTCAGTTGTTTTTCTTTCTTTAATCCATTCATTCAAACGTTTGCCATATTTAGATTTAGCTACTTTTGGATCTAATGTTTTATTAATAGTGTCTAATAATCTTAAATTCGCATCAGGAATTTCAGTTAGAGCGATATAAGGAGAAACTTCAGATTTCGGATTTACTAAAGCAAAATTAGCCGTATATAAATATTTTCTTATCGTTAATTTATCACGTTTATTATTGATTTCTTCAGTAATTGAAGCGTCTTTACTAACTTTGTTTTTGATTTCTTTTTCTAATAAATCTAAATTCTCATCATTCAAATTAGATTTTATTTTTAAGTATTTTTCGTATACGATTTGATTTTTAGAACCAGAAATTTTGGCATTCGCATAAAAACCTTGTAAAGTTGTTTCAATTTTCATTTTACCTGGTTCAGCAAAAAAATGAATGCTATTATCAATAGATTCCGTTGTTCCTCTGTCTAAAGATAAATATAACATTTGAGGTTCGTCTATTTGAAATTTAGTTTCAAAACCTGATTCGCCAGAAATAATAATACTGTCAATGATAACTAAATTAGTATCTTTAAGTTGTTGAATGTATAATTTACCTTGTTTTAAACCTTCCACATTTCCTGATAATTCTACATTTCCAGTTTTGTTGTCCGATTTGCTACAAGCAAAAAGTAAAACTATAGTTGCTAATGCAATAAACTTTTTCATTTATTTATGTTTCCTATTAATGAACTGCAAAGAAAATAAAAAAATCCTCAAATTAATAGTAATTTGAGGATTTTATATTTAAAAGAGTTGAAATTTAATTAGCCTTTTAACCAAGCGTTTTTAACTGCTTCTTTTGATTTGTCAGTAGCTATAAATCCTGATTTTTCTTCTTTTGGTAAGTTAACCTTACCTTTTAAAACTAGGTCTTTTCCGTCTCTATTTACGGTTACAGAAATGGCATCTCCATCTTTCCAAGCTTCACTTGTAGTAATTAAATCGTAAATATTGTCTAAGTTATATTCTTTATCGTTAAATGCTTTTAAAACATCGTTACCTTTAATTCCTAAACTTGTCATGAAAACATTACCACTAACATCTTCTAAAGCTTTAATTTGTTTGGTACTTTGACTAATTGTAACTAATGGAATTCTACCATCTTTTAAGAAAGGATTTCCTGAAATCATGACTTTTGATTTTGAAACACCCATTTTTGCAAAAAATTCATCGTAAGGAATTGGTGTTTCACCAGCCACATATTTAGTTAAGAATTCTCCAATTTGTGGATAGGTAATTCTTGTGATAGTAGCGAATAATTCTTCATCATTAAATGGTTTGTTACTTCCAAATTCGTTAGATAAATCTTGCATTAAACTTAAAATTCCTCTTTGTCCGTTGCTTAATTCTCTCATTTGAATATCAATACACATCGCGATTAAAGCTCCTTTTTGATATACGTTTAAGTATTGATCTTTGTAAGGTTGTTGCAAAACGTTCTTACTCATTTTTGTAAAACTCATTTTGTCATTCATAGCACTAGCTTCTTCAATTTTCCCAGCCATTCTTTTGTAGAAATCTTCTTCAGAAATTAAGCCTTGATTCACTTGAAATAAGTTAGCAAAATATTCTGTAATTCCTTCATACATCCATAAATGCTCAGACATTTGAGGTTTGTTAAAATCGAAATAATGAATTTCTCTTGAATGCACACTTAAAGGTGTTACAATATGGAAAAATTCGTGAGAAACTACATCTTTTAACTGTTCTTGTAATGCTTCTAAAGGCATCATTTCTGGCATAACCACTGTTGTAGAAGTCATGTGTTCTAAAGCGCCAAAACCTTTAGCGTCTTTAGATTTCATGTCAGATAAATATAATAAAACAGTATATTTTTTATTCGCATTAAATTTTCCTAAGAATTTTTTCTGTGCTCTCATGAATTTTTCTGTTTCTGGAGTGATATCTGCCGCTTTGTATTTACCTGTTGGCGAATATACACTGATCACAATATCCATTCCTTCTACATTAAATTCTGTATAATCTGGTTTAGTATACATGATTGGATTGTCTACCAGTTCTCCATATCTTGAAGCATTGAAAACATCAACTTCATTACTTGAATTACTATCCACTAAAGAAGTTGCTCCCCATAAAGTTGCCGGGTGTTTTACTTCAACAGTATATGGAATTTCAGATTTTCCTTCAAAATATCCTACAAAAGCATGCGTGTTTAACATGAAGTTGTCACCTGCTTTGATGTTTGTTCCAGCTGGTGAGAAAATATCTTCACTTTCGCCAAAACCTGCTCCGCCCTCTGTGTCAAATGTGTCATTTACATTATAAGTTACTTTGGCTAATTTTGTAGCGTCATAAATCGTATATGAATTTTCATCCATTTTGGCAATTTTCAAAGGATTTCCTTTAGCGTCAAAAGCTTTTACATTTTCTACAAATCTTCCATAGTTATCTTCAGAATAGGTTCCTGGAACAATTTTAGGAATGTTGAAGGTGGTAGTTTCTGTTGTTATTGTTGGATTTGTTATTGTAACTTTTACTTTGTCGTCAATTACATTTACTAAATCGATACTAACGGCAACATTGTTTTTTGTTGGACTTGCTGCTGAAGTAACATTTGAAGTTTTACAACTCATTAAGAAAATTGCGCAACTTAGTGTGATTAATACTTTTTTCATTTTTATTCTTATTTTCCGATTGATTATTGACTAATTAGTGTGCAGTTATTTGAAATTGTTACAAAAAAAGTCCCGAATATATTTTCGGGACTTTTTTAATCTAATTTATTTTTAAAATAGTATTTACTATCTAAATCGTCAATGTCATCATCCAAACCATTTGGTTTAAAAGTTTTTGGTTTTGGTTTTCCTGCTGCAGCTTTCTTTTTCCAAAGTTCAAAATTGTCTTTGGAAAGTTTTTTACGCATAATTTCAGTGACTTCACTCTCCGTCAAGCCAAATTCTTCTTTGATTACTTCAAAAGGTTTTTTTTCCTCTTGAGCCATGCTAATTACGCGTTCTGTTTCTTCGTAACTTAGTTCAATCTTTTTACTTTTTCTCATTAGTGAAAAGCATAATTTATGGGTTATAATTTTTTAATATCAAATGATAGACCAATATTAATAAAAAAAAATATTTTGTAGCAAAAAAAAGTGTGTTTTTTTATATAATTTTTCGGAAAGTCAGATTTATCCTAGAGTTTTTAGATTTAGATGCTTTCGGAATCTGATGTTTATAATGAATTTGAGCTCCGTTTTTCATCACTAACAAACTGCCGTGCTGTAAAATTATAGATTGTTTAATTTCTTTATTCGTATTGTGTTTGATTTGGAAAACACGTTCTTCTCCCAAACTTAAAGATGCAATTACAGGATCTCGACCTAATTCTTTTTCATTGTCAGCATGCCAACCATTGCTGTCTTTTTCGTTTCGATATAAGTTCAGTAAGACAGTTGTAAAATGTTCATTTGTAGTATTTTCAATTTCATCTTTAATGAATGTCAAAGTATTGTTAAACGGATGTGGATGCATCACAATGTTAGAATATCCATAGGATTTCCCATCATTTCCATACAAAGAAGTTAGTCGCGGTTGTAATATTTTTTTTCCGAAAATGGTAATTTCATCATGTTGCCAAGGTGTTTCGTTTAGTAAATTTTCGAAAAATAAATCGGCTTTTTCTTTCGAGAAAAATTTCGGATAATAAATAAACTCGGCATCGGGTAAATTCAGATGAATAGGTTCTTCGTTAAATAAATTAAACATAAAAAAAGCGATGAAAGTTTCACCGCTAATTTATTTATTATTTGTTAGATTATGATTTATCTTGAAGTAAATTTTTATAAATAAAACCAGCAACTATTGCCCCTAAAATGGGTGCAGCCCAAAATAACCAAACTTGTGAAAGTGGTTCTCCGCCTGTAAAAACAGCTTGAGATAAAGAACGCGCGGGGTTTACCGAAGTATTGGTAATCGGAATACTAATTAAATGAATTAAGGTTAAACCTAATCCAATAGCCACTCCAGCGAATTTTCCGTTAGCCAATTTGTCTGTTGCGCCTAAAATAATCAATAAGAAAAATAGAGTTAGCACAAATTCAGCCGTGAATGTTGCTGAGATAGAATAACCTTGAGGTGAAAAAGCATCAAAACCATTGGAAGCAAATGCACCAGCTTTGGTATTATCAATGGCAAAACCATCTTTTCCAGATAAAATAAAGAATAAAGTTCCTGCGGCAGCAATGGCGCCAACACATTGCGAAAGAATATATGGTAAAATGTCTTTAGCTTCAAATCTACCACCAGCCCATAAACCTAATGTTACAGCTGGATTAAAATGTCCGCCAGAAATATGCCCCACAGCATAAGCCATGGTTAATACCGTTAATCCAAATGCTAAAGAAACTCCTGCGAAACCAATACCTAAATCGGGAATTCCGGCTGCAAATAAGGCGCTACCGCAACCTCCAAAGACAAGCCAATACGTTCCGAAAAACTCTGCTAATAATTTTCTCATAGTAAATAGTTTAATTTTACAAAAAATGCAAAAGGGTTAGTTTAACTAAAATACTAAAAAAACAAAGAAGAGTAATTGTTTGATAATAAACTTATTAACAAGAAATTTTAGATTTTCTTTTTAGAAAAGTTAATGTTCATAATCACAATAGCGAGAATAATTAACAAAATACCAAACCATTGCCAGATTACAACTTCTTCTTTTAAAATCAAATAAGCCATCATTACCGAAACAGGTAATTCTAAAGAAGCCACAATACTTCCTAATCCTAATCCTGTTTTTGGGAAACCTGCATTTAATAGCATCGGCGGAATTATAGTTCCGAAAAGAGCTAAAAATAATCCGTAATTTTTGAAAATATCTAAGTTTAATGAACCTACTTGAGTAAAAGC
>JAUMDQ010000026.1:0-17834 GCA_032121715.1 Flavobacterium sp. | reverse complement strand
TTCTTTGTGCAGAAGAAATTCCTAACGCCACTTTGTTTGCTGTGAACATAGTTGTTGTGAAAGAAGCTGCAGCTAAAATTCCCCAGAAGATTCCTCTCCAATCTAATTTGATATTGAATTCATATAATTTTGTAGCTAAGAAAGTTCCAAAAAGCACAATTATTACAGAAACTATTTTTTGAGTAGAAGGTAGTTTTTTATCTAAAAACCATTCTAATAAAACACCCATCCAAACGGTTTGCATTAATAAAACAATAGCTATAGAAACATCAATATATCGTACACATAAATAGTAAAATACACTTGTCATTCCTAAAGAAGTACCTGCAATCATTAATTGCGTGATGTTCTTTGGAGTTGCTTGAATCGCTTTTTCTTTGTTGTTGAATTTTTGGAATAAATTAATGATTAATACGCCAATTATTCCATATATAAACTGCGAAGACGTAACTTCTGCTGTTGTAAAACCATCTTTGTAAGCCAATTTTACAAAAGTGGCTAACATTCCGTAGCTTGTTGCGCCTAAGGCAACTAAAAAAACTCCTTTTAATATATCATTTCTCATCTTTCTCATTTTTAAAAAGCCGACAAAGATATGATTTTAAACTATAACAGAATCATGTCAATTAATTTTCTTCCATTAAATCTTTTAAATGAACACGTAAGGCATTTACTGAAATACTCACTTCCCAAAATGAAATGCCTAACGAAATAAGTAACGATAATAAACTCACACCAAAAACATAAATTCCGGTTGTTTCATAGTTTAAGAAGAGTAAAAACATAGCGAAAACAGACAAAAACAAACACAAAACGCCAAAAAGTTGCATATACCTAATTAGTGTTATTCGTTGGTTTAGGTTTTTAATTTCTATTAAAATGGATTTGTTATGATCTTGGTCGTAATTTTTCTTTAAACTTCTCACAATTTGCGCAATCGTTAAAAAACGATTCGTATAAGCTAACAAAATTAGCGATGTTGCTGAAAATAAAAGCGCTGGAGTTTCAATAGATAGATTCATTTTAATAGAATTTAGTAGTGCGGAATTTTAATGTTTAAAGATAATTATTTTAAATGGAACTTTCTTGTAACTTTTTTAAGAATTTTAGTACTAACATATCAAATCATAATTCGGTTTTTATTTAAAATTTATGAAAAAAATAGTTCAAGGTTTCTTATTCTCATTATGTTTTGCACCATTTGTTCAAGCTCAAGATTCTACAAAAGTTAAAAATGGAGAAGCGCAAAAAGAAGAAGTACAAAAAGAGAATCAGATTGAAGAAGTAAAAATCTTCAAGCAAAAAAAAGCCATTGAGCAAAAACCCGACCGAACTATTTTTAATATTGCCGATCAGCCTAATTTAAATACGGGAACTTTGATGGAAACCATTAAGCAATTGCCAGGATTAATTTCTTCAGATGTTGCCGGAATGATGTATCAAGGAAAACAGTTAGAAGTATATTTAGATGGTCGTCCGTTGAATATTTCAAGCAACGAATTGAATTCATTTTTAGAAGGAATGCCCGCTAATTCTGTCGATAGAATTGAAGTAATTACGCAACCTGGAGCCGAATTCCCTGCTACTTCTGGTGGAGCGATTTTGAATATTATTACCAATAAAAATGCTAAAAAATATTTAAGCGCTACTTATACCAGCAGCACAGCATTCAATACATACGATAAAACACGTTACAGAACTTACAACAGTGTTTTGTTAAATGCGAAAAATAAATATTTTGGTTGGCAATTAAATTTCGGACAAAATTACAGAGAAAATGCGGTTTGGACTGAGTTTTTAAATACCAATAATAAATCAATTTTATCTAAAACAGAAAGCGATAGGATTAACAGAACTCAGTTTTTAAAATCGGGGTTAACTTTTGATATTAAGAAAGACAGATTGTTATTAAATTACGATGTAAATTACGGAAATAGTAATAGTGAAACGGAAGGTTTCGGATTGGGATTTGTCACTTTCGATAAAGGGAAATCACATAATACAAGACAAGATGCAACTGTAACTTATCAGAAGAGATTTGACAACAAGAGTCAAAAGTTAGATTTTGTTTTCAATTATAACAACAATAAAAATGATTTTAATTTATTTTCGAATATTTTAGGAAATACGGTTTTAGACAACTTTTCGAATCAAAATTATTATAACGGAAAATTCGATTATTCGCAAGGATTGAAAATTTTAGACGAAGGAAAAGTGAGTTTTGGCGCTTTGTACGAAAAACTACTTTTTGAAGCCAGAAACTTTAGTACTACAAATTTAGAATACGAAAGAGTAACAGCAGCAACATATGTAGAATTACAAGCTAAATATAATAAGTTCGATTTTATTTTAGGTTCACGAGCGGAAAATTATGAAATTGGTGGAAAAACACCAACAGCAGATTTAATTCCGTTTGAACAATTTAGATGGTTTCCAAATGCAACGGTTCAGTATAATTTAACCAATCAGATTTTCTTTAATATGAATTACAATAAGAAAATTACGTTGCCATCAACTTCCGCTTTAAATCCGAACAATACTACCTATCAAAATCAAAACATCAACACCGTTGGTAATCCAAATTTACAGCCTACAATTTTTGATAATTTTGAAGTCAAATTAAGTGCTTTTGATTACGCTTATATTGGGTATAGTTTAAGTAGCGCTAAAAATCAAGTAGTACAACAAGTTAACTTAAACGGAAACTTGGTAGAAAATAGTAATTTTAATGTTTCAGAAGTTAAAATTCATAATTTCACTTTTGCTTTTCCATTGCCTTACATGCTTTTTTCAAAAGGGTTAAAAGAAACTATGAAATTTGATGTGAATCCTGATACACTTAATTTTATCTATTTTTATACGGGTTATCAATTGCATCAAATTCCGAATTTAGAGACTAAAGGCTTTTGGAATTTCAATTTAATGTCGCAAATTTTATTACCAAATAAGATAAAGTTTGTAACAGAATTTGGATTAATTACTTCTGGTGGAAATTATTTCTATTTTGTGGCAGATAAGCCTTTTAATAATTATGTGGACATGACTTTTAGTAAGAAATTCTTAAAAGATCAATTGACAGTTTCTGTTTTCGGAGATGATATTTTTAATATGAATAGAATTTATTTCCGACCGGTAAATAACCCATTATTGTCTTACAGTAAAAATGATACTCGTAAATTTGGATTCACCATTAACTATAAATTGCCAACCAAAAACAAGGCAGCAAAAGTGGATCAAAACATGTTAAAAGACGAGAAAAAAGAAGAAGGCGGTACTGTTATTGGGAATTAATTTTCTGGTTAAGAAATAGTGATAATTTTTTTGCTCCAATTTCATTTAAATGATCAGCGTCGTAAAAATCTTCCTTTGTGAATTTCTCTGATTTTAGTAAGCTCAAATAGTTGCAATTAGAATTGTTTTTCACCAAGTCCGTAATGGTTTTAATGGTTTTTTTTATTTGAATCTTGTTTAGGTTTTCGTAATATGATCTGTCCGTTGGCGTTGTTATGAAAACAATGTGAATGTTATTTTTTTTACATAAAGCGATAATTTTTTGTAGTGATTTCACATTTTCATCAAATAAATTAAAGTTTTTTGCAGTGTGTTTTTTTGCCGTAAATGCTCCTTTTAAAGCTTTTTTGTTTTTGGAATTAAAATTGGTTCCCCAACCTAAATCTGATGCCGTTATGTAAGGTTTGTCCAAAACATAATACTTAATTCCTTTTTTTACATTTTGTGTAATATGGTTGTTTAGTGATTCGAAATTATCTAAAAATTGGTATTTATTTTCAAAACCATAATAAATCACATAATTTTTAATGCGCCATTTTTCAACATCTGTTTCTAACGTTTCAAACAAACTGAAATAAGAAATTGGAACAATTACGGTTTTTAAGTTTTTGAGTTTCGATTGGTAAGCATTTAAAATCTCATAATCTAAATCTAAAGATTGTGAAACATACGCCGCATTGAACGTTTTTGTAGAAAAACATTCAGGATTTAAACCATAAAAAGTATGTGAACTTCCTAAAATTAGCGTATTAATTTCGGCTGCGTTTTCGTCTAAATAGTCTTTTTTTAATTGATAATCATTCGGGATTTTTCGAATAGCAATTTCTAAAACCAAAAAGAAAACCAAAATTGGAAGCATGATTTTTAATAAATGAAATAGGAATTTTTTCATTATTATTTCCAATTCTTTTTAGTTAAAGTATATGTTACGTGCGTTCTTCCGTTTTCTTCATCTAAGAAGGTTTCGGTATGTAAAGCGCCTAATTTTTCAACCGCTTTTTGCGAACGAAAATTCGTATCTCCAACGTGGAAAATAATATTTTCAACAAATTGAAAAGCATAATTTATCATCAAGTTTTTTAAAGCCCGATTGTAGGGTGTCGCCCAATATTCTCTGTCAATAAAAGTATAACCAATGGCTACGGATTTGTCTAGCTCATTTAAATCATAATATCGAGTAGAGCCAATTGTATTTCCCGTTTTTACATCAATTACTTTGAAACCACTTTTTGATGCTATGGCAGTTTTGAAAAAGCCTTCAAAAATATCTTTTTTATATCTGTCTTTTTCAGGATGTTGTTCCCAAAGTAATTCGTCTGAAGCCACGGTAAATAATTCTTCAAAATCAGATTCTTTTAAAGGAACAATTTGAACTAATTCGTTAGCTAATGTGGGTTGAAGATTCATTATAATTTCAAGATATATTTATAAATTCGACTGAAACCGTTTTCGTATTTATTGATTTCGTTTTCCAATTCTTCCATAGTTTTGAAACCTAAATTTGAAGTAGTATTTCGTTTACTAGTAAAGTATAACGTTTGGGTTTTTGCATCATAAAACGGACAATAATCCATTAATGGTGAGTTGATTTCCGAACCCATATTTTTTGCTTTTTCCCATTCGCCATTTTTGTCTTTATAGCTAATGTATAAATCGCCACTTCCTAATCCTTCTGTTCTATTATAGCCAGTAAAGATTAAGAATTTTTCGTCTGGCGAAACAAATGAGTTAAATTCATAACCTGCAGAATTAATGTTTAATCCTAAAGTTGTAGGTTCAGAATAGGTGTTGTTTTCCCATTTGCTGAAAAATATATCGTCTTTTCCTAATGATTTTAGTCCGTCAGAAGTGAAATATAAATTTCCATTTTTAGCTAAAGATGGATAAAATTCATTGTTTGAAGTATTCACCGGTGCACCAAGATTTTTCGGAGCAGACCAGTCATTTTTTAAATTTACTCTTTCGACATACCAAATGTCGTAATCTTTTGATTTTGAGATAGAATCGTGTAATGGTCGGTTCGAAGAAAAGTATAATTTTAATCCGTCGGAAGACAAAAAAGGTTCAATGTCTCTATGTTTTCCAGAAAAGTTTATTAGTTTAGGTTCCGACCATTTTTTATTTTCCTTTTTTGAAAATGCAATAACCGAGACTTCTTCATTCGTGTTTTGAACCGTAAAATACACTTCGTCTTGAGTTGAAGAAAGTGCTAAATCTCTGGTGTTGATATATTTTTTCAAGAAATCGAAAGCAGGATCGGGTTTAGTTTGTTCTTGAGAGAATCCGAAAATTGTCACGAAAAGTAAAAACGTTTTTTTTATCATAATTGTGATTTATGTTTTAGACGCTAGTGCAATCACGTGTCCGTCAAAATCGGAAATATAACCAACCGTATCGCCCCAATCTCTTGGTGAAATTGGACTGATTAATTTCGCCCCAGCTTTTAAAATCCTTTCAAAGTTATCTTCTAAATTTTGTATCGTTAAATATAATTCGCATCTAGGAATCCCGTTTCCAAGTTCCGGATGAGGTAAAGTTGGAGAAATAATTTTTGCAATTCCATCGTTGGGCATCAAACCAATTTTAGTAAAAGTATTTAACGTAAATTCCGTCATTCCAAGAACATCTAAAGTAGGCTCTTGGTTAAATAAAATTTGATAAAAAAGTTTGCTTTGTTCTTGATTTGAAACATATAAAATGAATTCACACTGTTTTATTTCCATTTAACTATCTTGATTTTATATTTTTCTTACAACGAGAAATGATTTTATTAATTCTGTTTTATTAATTCTTCAATTTTATCTTTTAATTTTTGAAATTCTTCAATGCTAAAACCAACAGAAGTATATACTAATTTTCCGTGTTTATCAAATAAATAATTTCTTGGAATAAATTGTGTCGCAAATAAATTATAGATTGATTTTTCTTTATCAGGAAAAATTGAAAAACTAAACTTTTTCTTTGCGATAAAAGCATTAGTTTCTTCTAAAGAATGACCTCTACCAAATGCAATTAATTCAAAATTAGGATTGGTCTTATATTTTTTCCAAATTTCTTTTTCTAAATAAGGCATTTCTGTCATACAAGGTGCACACCAAGTAGCAAAGAAATTAATTAAAATAATTTTTCCATTTAAATTACTACTGTTTTGCGCTTCACCATTATTATTTAGATACTTAAAAGTTGGTGTTTTGTCTCCAATTTTTATAACAGAAGTTTCTTTATATAATTTTTCATTTTGCGAATAACTAATTGAAATAAAAAAAAGTAACGCGTATTTAAATAAATTTTCCATTATATTTTGTTTAAGTATTAACCTCTCGATTTTATATTTTTCTCGCAAAGCGAAATAATTTGATTAATTCTGTTTTGTCTGGTTTCAGGTCTTTTTGCTTGATTGAGCCAATATAAGAAGCTTTTTTTATAACTTTTACTGAAATTGGTATAGTTTTCCAAAGCGATTTTATTTTTGTTGAATTCTAGTTGTAAATCTTCTGGAATTTCTAAATTTTCCACAGCATCTAAACTTACCCAAGAACCGTTTTGTTTGGCAATTTCAATTTTTTTTAAGCCTGTTTCGTGCATTAAATTATTGGAAATTAACTCTTCGATGTAATTTTTGTTTACTTTACTCCAAACGCTTTTGTCTTTTCTTGGTGTAAAGGTTTGTTTTCTGCGTTCATCATCTAATTTTCGTACGGTAGAATCTATCCAGCCATAGCAAATGGCTACTTTTACGGCTTCTTCCCAACGCATGCTTTCAAATTCACTATCCACTCTGTAAAAAATTAATTCTACAACGGAATGTGTTGCATGATTTTCATGTAACCAATTGCGCCATTCGGTATGATTTTTAAAGTAGAGTAGTGGCTTGTGAGTCATTTTTATTTTACAACAAAAGTTTTGTTTAATATCTCAATTGCATTTTTATATTCGCTTGAATCTGAACCATCCTCATTTTTAGAATCCTGAATTATAAGTATTTGAGTTTGATTATTCTGGTCTGATATTTTGTAAATTTCAATGGTTAATTTTGATTTTAATAGCCCAGCTGTAATTTTACTTCCTTCAAAAGTATTGGAATTTAAACTAATTTTAGAGTTATCAATCTTGCAATTTTTTTTCCCGAAATCTTTAATCAAATCGTTTGCTAAATCTTCGGTATTTATTGCTACTTGAAATACAAATTTAGAAATTACAATGTCATCTCCATCTAAAGAGTAAATATCAAGTCCAGTATCTTTTTCTGTTCTTAATGAAAGATGATTTGGATATTCAAATGAAATTCCTTCAGTATTCAAAACCTGTGTTTTTGCAATATTTATAATAATTGGTTTGTTGTTTACAAGTAAGGTGTCGTTTTCATGGGTGTAATAAGTTTTTCCATCAATATTGACTTCTAATCTTTGTTTTTGTTCCTTGTTTTGAGCTAAACCAAATAAAGCAGTTAAGAATATTAAAATTGAGAATTGTAGTTTTTTCATTTTCTAGAATATTTTTCTCAAATATAAAAAAATCCTGCAAGAGTTTTAAATTCTTACAGGATTGGTTTCGTTTTAAATTATCTAATTATGGCTGAACAGGCCATTCTTCCACCTGCATTTCCTGTTGGTTGAGTTTCAAAATCATCTGCATTTTGATGTACAATTAAACCTTTGCCTAAAATATCTTTAGTTGGGTCGCCACAGCCAATACACCATTCATCTGTTTCTAAAGTAATGGTACCAAAACCATTTTTATCAGCTTCAAAATTTCCAATATCTCCTTTATGACATTCACCTGAACCCCATTTTCCATGTTTTTTGAAAGTAGGGTTCCAATGTCCGCCCGCTGAAGCTGCATCTACACTAGAACAATCTGCTTTTTCATGTATGTGGATGGCATGTGTTCCGGGAGTTAATCCAGAAATAAAAGCTTCAAATTTTACTTTGCCATTCTTTTCTTTAAAAGTTGCATAGCCGGAAACTTTACTATTGCTTTTTGGTTCTAAAACGATTTTTAATTCGTTGCCAATTGTTTTTGTTGAGGGTTTACAGCTATTAAATGCTACAAATAATATTCCCACGTATATAAATATGCTTTTCATAATATATCAATTAAAATTCAAGTTAAAGGTAATAAAAAATCCTGCAAGAGTTTAAAATTCTTACAGGATTATTTTTGTCATTCCGAACTTGTTTCGGAATCTAATTATTTCAGTGTTTCAAAACTTCTTTTTACGAAAGCAGTCAATTCTTCCCCTTTTAATAAACCTTGAGATAATTTTGCTAAATCTAAAGCATTTTTTACTAATTCTTTTTGTGCGTCATCTTTGGCTTCTAAAATGGAAGTTGCTAATTCCGAATTGGCATTTACAACCAAATTATACATTTCTGGCATATTTCCCATTCCGAACATTCCACCACCGCCACTTTGACTCATTTCTTTCATACGACGCATAAATTCTGGTTGCGTAATAATAAATGGAGTCGCATCGCTATCTAAAGATTCTAATTGTACAGAATACGCTTTCGGAATTACAGCTTCTAAAGACGTTTTTAAAGTTTCTTTTTCACTATCCGATAATTTAGAAATTTGAGTTTCTTCTTTATTGATTAATTTATCGATATGATCGGCATCCACACGAGCAAAAGTTAGGTTTTCATTATCTGCTTCTAACTTCTGAATTAAGTGCGAAACAATTGGTGAATCTAACAATAAAACTTCGTAGCCTTTTTCTTTAGCGATGTCGATATAACTGTGTTGTGCGTCCTTGTTAGAAGCATATAAAACAACTAATTTCCCATCTTTATCCGTTTGTGTATCTTTCGTAGCTTCTTTTAGTTCTGCTAACGTGTAATGTTTGTTTTCTGTTGTTGGATATAAAACGAAATCTCCCGCTTTTTCATAGAATTTTGGTTCAGAAAGCATTCCGTATTCTAAAACAATTTTAATGTCGTTCCATTTTGCTTCGAAATCTTCACGGTTTTCATTGAATAATGCTTTCAATTTATCTGCAACTTTACGAGTAATGTAGTTCGAAATTTTCTTCACATTACTATCCGCTTGTAAACCTGAACGAGAAACATTTAATGGAATATCTGGAGAATCCACCACACCTTTTAACATCAATAAAAATTCAGGAACAATTCCTTCTACATTATCCGTTACAAATACCTGATTTTGGTACAATTGAATCTTGTCTTTCTGAATTTGTATGTCGGAACCTAATTTCGGGAAATATAAAATTCCAGTTAAGTTGAACGGATAATCTACATTTAAATGAATGTGGAATAATGGCTCTTCAAATTGTGAAGGATATAATTCTCTGTAAAAACTTTTATAATCTTCATCTTTCAAATCCGTTGGTTGTTTCGTCCAAGCAGGATTTGGATTGTTGATAAAATTATCTACATCAATATATTCTGGTTTGTAATCATCACCTGCGTCTTCTGGTTTTGGAAGTGCTTCTTTTTTCGTGCCAAATTTAATTGGTACTGGCATGAATTTGTTATACTTGGTAAGTAATTCACGAATTTTAAATTCTTCTAAAAATTCTAATGAATCTTCGGCAATGTGTAACACAATTTCTGTTCCTCTGTCTGTTTTGGTATGAGGTTCTAAAGTGAATTCTGGACTTCCGTCACAGGTCCAATGCGCAGCTGGTTCCTCTTTGAAAGATTTGGTGAAAATTTCCACTTTTGAAGCTACCATAAAAGCGGAATAAAATCCTAAACCAAAATGACCGATAATTCCTGAATCTTTTGCAGATTCTTCGTATTTATTTAAAAATTCTTCAGCTCCAGAAAAGGCTAATTGATTGATGTATTTTTCCACTTCGTCTGAAGTCATACCAATTCCTTGATCGATAATGTGAAGTTTTTTACCTTCTTTATCAATCTTAATTTCAATAATTGGATTGCCATATTCTGTTTTGGCTTCTCCAATACTTGTAAGGTGTTTTAGCTTTAAAGTAGCATCGGTTCCGTTTGAAATTAATTCTCTCAAGAAAATTTCATGATCACTATATAAAAACTTCTTGATTAAGGGAAATATGTTTTCAACCGAAACATTAATTTTTCCTGATGTCATAGTATTTAAGTTTTAAAATTATGTTTTTAAGGCTTCAAAACAAGTACCAAATTTATAAAAGTGACAAATTGACACAAATAATTTTGTAAGTTTATTTTACAATTATGTAATATATATGAAATAAAATATGATTAAATTTGTTAAAATTTAAATTAACTAAATATGAAAAAAATAGTATTCATTATTGTAATGTCAGTTTTTGCATTGGCATGTAAACCGAAACAAACGGTTACAAATACCCAGCTAGACAATAAGTCAGAAAGGTTAATGAAAGGTGATTGGCAAATTTCATCCGTAAGTTATGTAGGTTCAGATGTATTTAAAGTTACCTCTTTTAATATTGCAGATGCAAAATGTTTTGAAGGAAGTCAATGGAGTTTTGTTTCTAACAATAACACAGGTGAAATGGTATTAAACAAAGCGAATTGTGTTACTTATGGTAGCCGAATCACATGGTTTATAAACAAAGAAGGGAATTTTGTAATGAAATTTTTAACTGAAGGCATAAAGGCTAAACATACAGCAGGTGGATATGTTTTAAGAGTAGCTAATCAAACAGAAACTTCTTTTCAATTGATTGACAGAGCATCAGTAGGTAATAATAGTGCAGAAATTGTATATCAATTTGATAAAATAAATAAATAATTATTATGAAAAAGAAAATCGCAATTGGACTAAGTGTATTAATCTTAAGTTCTTCTGTTTTTACAAGTTGTAAAGCAGTTCAAAATTCAAACAAAACACAAAGAGGTGCTGTTATTGGTGCTGCTGGTGGTGCTGTATTAGGAGCGGTACTTGGAAATAATTTAGGTAAAGGCGGAAATGGTGCTTTAGGTGCAGTTATCGGTGGAGTTGTTGGTGGAGTTGCAGGTGGATTAATTGGTAGAAAAATGGATAAACAAGCTCGTGAAATCCAAGAACAATTGCCAGGTGCTCAAGTAGAAAGAGTAGGCGAAGGAATTAAATTAGTTTTAGGTGAAAATGCCGTGCGTTTTGATTTTAATAAAGCTACTTTGACTTCAACTGCAAAAGCTAATTTAGATAAATTGGTTCCGGTATTTAAAAACTATCCTGATACAAATATTAAAATTTATGGATATACAGATAGCAAAGGGGCAGATGAATATAACTTAAATTTATCTGACCAACGTGCTGGAGCTGTAAAGAGCTATTTAGCAGGTAAAGGTTTAGTTAACTCTCGTTTTTCAATAATGGGTATGGGTGAATCAGATCCTATTGATACTAATGACACTGAAGCAGGAAGAGCAAACAATAGAAGAGTTGAGTTTGCTATTTTAGCAAATGACAAAATGATTGAAGATGCTAAAAAAGAATCTGGAAATTAATATTTAAAATTTCAAGTATAAAAAAAGAGGAACATTGTTCCTCTTTTTTTATTTATTATGAATGAAGTATTATCTATCACCAAATTTGTATGCAATACCAATAGTAGCATTATACATTAATCCAGTAAATGAATTGGCAGCGCCATCATAAGATAATTCACCATTAAAGAAATAGTGCTGTGAAACATTAGCTATTGCAGAAAAATCAGCGGTTAAATAAAAATTTTCACCTACTTCGTATCTTGGAGTAACTCCAATAACAAGGTTTAATAAATGATCGGTATTTTTATATTCAGGAATATCAGAATTCATAATAGAAATACCAGCACCACCGTGTGCCAAAATATTAAATTTATTATAAAAAGCTCTTGAATCCGCTAAGTTTGTTAGGTTAACAATACCTTGAGCAGTAACTCTTAAATTGGAAACTCCAGTTTTCATTCCTCTTAAATCGTTTTGAATTGAAAACTCATCCATTCCGAAATCTAATTTGGCACCAAATGTTTCGTCAAAATCATAACTTACTCCAGCACCAAAGTGCGTAAAACCATTATAACTTGGGTCGTAAGAACCATTTGAACCGTAATTTGCTTCAATTCCGAATTGTGCACTAGCTACAAATGAGCAAGAAACTAGTAGTAGGGTAAATATTTTCTTAATCATAATCTATTTTTTTAATAATTTTGGGTGCTGCAAGATAAAAAAAATATTAAACAAACAATGCTTAAAATAAACTTAAATAATTTTTCTTACTTAAACGTGTCAGTCCTTGAAAACATTGACTTCGAGCTAGAAAAAGGCGCTCAATTATCATTAATTGGCGAAAGTGGTTGCGGAAAAAGTTCCCTATTAAAAATTATTTATGGACTTTTAGATTGCGATAATGGAACGTTTTTCTGGAATGATATCCAGATTTTAGGTCCGAAATTTCATTTGGTTCCTGGAATGCCTTTTATGAAATATTTGGCGCAAGATTTCGATTTGATGCCATTTATTACCGTTGGAGAAAATGTTGGTAAATTTCTTTCAAATTTTTATCCGAAAGAAAAGCAAAATCGTATTGATGAATTGTTAGATTTAGTTGAAATGACCGAATTTAAACACGTTAAAGCAAAATTTTTAAGTGGCGGACAAATGCAACGTGTGGCTTTGGCAAGAGTTTTGGCTCAAGAGCCAGAAGTTTTATTACTCGACGAACCTTTTTCGCACATTGATAATTTTAGAAAAAACGATTTAAGACGAAAAATATTTAGGTATCTAAAAGAAAAACAGATTACTACAATAGTTGCGAGTCATGATATAAATGATGTTTTGTCTTTTTCAGATGAGGTTATTGTTTTAAAAGACAAAACCATTTTAGAAAAAGCATCACCAAAAGAATTATACTTTCATTCAAAACATAAATATACTGCAGCCTTATTTGGAGAAGTTAATGAAATTGATATTGATGGAAAATTGCAATTAGTTTATCCACATCAACTACAAGTTGTAGAAAGTTCTAATTTTAAAGTTGAGGTGGTAACTTCTTATTTTAAAGGAAAAACGTATTTAATTGAATCGAAAATAGAAAATCAAATCCTCTTTTTTGAAAATGATAGTGATATTCCAAAAGCTTCGATTGTTTACTTAAAAAAAATAGACTTGTAACAATTTACAAGTCTATTTTTTATGTTGATTTTAGTTTTTCAAATACTTTTCTAAGAACTGATCTTGTTCCCATAATAAGTGTAAAATATTATCTTTTGCCGCGTAACCATGACTTTCTTTTGGTAATAAAACCAATCTAACTGGTGCACCTAATCCTTTTAAAGCTTGGAAATAACGCTCAGACTGTAACGTAAAAGTTCCTGGATTATTATCGGCATCACCATGAACTAATAATAAAGGTGTTTTCATTTTATCAGCCGTATTAAATGGCGACATTCCTGCATAAACTTCTGGAACATCCCAAAAATTACGTTGTTCACTTTGGAAACCAAATGGAGTTAATGTTCTGTTATAAGCGCCACTACGAGCAATTCCACAAGCAAATAAATTAGAATGTGTTAATAAATTCGCTGTCATAAAGGCACCATAACTGTGTCCGCCAACTGCCACTTTTTTTCTATTAATAAAACCTAATTTATCTACCGCATCAATAGCTGCTTCTGCATTTGAAACTAATTGTGGAATAAAAGTATCGTTTGGTTCTGTAGTACCTTCACCAATAATTGGGAAAGATGCATCATCTAAAACGGCATAACCTTTTGTTACCCAATATACAAATGAGCCATAGTTTGGAAATGTAAATTCATTCGGGTTTTTATCATTTTGACCCGCTGAGTTTTTATCTTTAAATTCTGCAGGATATGCCCAAATTAATAACGGTAATTTCTCTTTTTTTGCAGTTCTGTCATAATTTGCAGGTAAATATAAAGTTCCAGAAAGTTCTACACCGTCTTTTCTTTTATATTTGATCACTTCTTTGTACACATTTTTAATACTTGCAAAAGGATTCGCGAAAGCTGTAATTTGAGTCAAACTATTTTTAGATTTAATGTTTCTCATAAAATAGTTTGGATATTCATTTTTCGATTGAATCATCACTAAAACTTCCCCTTTTTTGAAATCTTCCACAGATAATAAATCTTCTTTTTTGTCGGTGTAAGTTGAAGTGTATAAACGTTTTGTTTGTTGCGTTTTTAAATTAAATTCATCAATAAATGGAAATTGTCCGTTTTTTGTGAAACCATTTCCAATCAAATACGCATTGTCATTTTCAATCGCTAAAACATATTTGTTATATTCATTTCTTTTTGTTTCAAAATCTCCTGGATCAGAATAAATATCTTGAGAATTTCTGTCTGAAATAATTTTTGCTTCGGCTGATACATTTGATGGATTGACTAAATACGTTTTTGCATTTCTAGTATCGTACCAACTGTCGTAAACAATGGCATAATTGTCATTTCCCCACATAATTCCTCCGAAACGTTGTTTCGTTTTAAAGAAAGAAGTAGCAGCATTTGTAAAAGGCGCTTCCCAAACAAAAATTTCATCTCTAAAAGGCACTTCTTTTGCTTGATCACCTTCGTCTAAAGCTTCAACGTAAGATAAAGTTGCAGGTTTGTCTGAACGCCAACTCATACTTCTTTTTCCTTTTCTTACCGAAGAAAAACCTTTTGGCATAATTTCAGTTAAAGGCACTTCGTTTACTAATTTAATTTCTTTTCCAGAAGCATCATAAACAACTGATTTTTGAGGAAATCTGCTTAATGGGACAATGTATGAAAAGGGTTTTTGAATAGTAGTTAACATTAAATATTTTCCGTCAGGAGAGAAACTTTCCCCAGCATAAATATCTGCAGCTTTAAATAATTCCGCTTTTCCAGAGATTGAAATTTTATATAATTCTGAAGTCACTAACGATTCGAAATTAGCTTCATCCGTTTTGTTTTTTAATAAATCTTGATACGTTCTGTTTTGAGATTTTGAGCCATCTGCCGTAGAAACCGTTGGGCCTTTTGGTAAATTTTTTTTTTCGTCAATTAATGGTTTTCTGTTTTTTGGTAACACTTTCACTAATAATGTTTCGTTGTCAGTCATCCAATTAAATGGGCTTCCCAAGTTCGCATTCAAATTATCAGAAGTAATTTTGGTTGCTGTTGCTGAAAGGACATCAATAATCCACAATTCTACACCAGAATTTGTTGTGTTTGTAAATGCAATTTTCTTTTCGTTTGGCGACCAACTTACATTTGTAATTTTAGCATTTTCTGGTAAACCTTTAACTTGTACTTCATTTTTATCTTTTACTTTTCTTAATTTTAAATCATTAATGTAAGTAACAGTACTCGAAATATTCGTAATCGGATTAATTCGTAAACCACCTAAACGCATTTCTTCCTGATTTAAATCGTCAAGCGTTTTATACGTATTTCGATAACTTAATAATAGGTATTCTTTTTTAGAATCCATATTAACAGAAGGCGCTCTTTGGTAATCGGCAAGTTCTAAAATTTCTTTAGAGGGCTTTTGATACGTCACGTTTTCTTGAGCCGTAACAGCCAAAAATCCCAAACCTAAAAACAGGAAAGTAAACAGTTTTTTCATTATAATTTGAAGTTAGTATTTAAGCTACTAAATTAAGGTTTAATGTAAAGTGGTCAAATTTTTTCACTATATTTTAACATATTTGTAATTATCGAATAGTAAAATGTGATTTAATTATAAATTTCTTAAATTTGTTCTTTAAAATATAATTATGTATCATTCAAAAATATCAGGCTTAGGTTATTATGTGCCAGAAAATGTTGTTACCAACGATGATTTATCAAAAATAATGGATACCAATGACGAATGGATTCAGGAAAGAACCGGAATTAAAGAACGTCGTCATATAATTAGAGGAGAAGACACGACCACTTCAATGGGAGTTAAAGCCGCAGAAATTGCTATTCAACGTGCCAATGTAGCTAAAGAAGATATCGATTTTGTAATTTTTGCTACACTTTCACCAGATTATTATTTTCCAGGACCAGGCGTTTTAGTACAACGCGATTTAGGTTTAAGAACAGTTGGTGCTTTAGATGTTAGAAATCAATGTTCAGGTTTTGTATATGCGATTTCCATTGCGGATCAATATATTAAAACGGGAATGTATAAAAATATTTTAGTAATTGGTTCAGAAGTACATTCAACGGGTTTAGATATGACAGATAGAGGTCGTGGTGTATCTGTAATTTTCGGAGATGGGGCAGGAGCGGCTGTGCTTTCAAGAGAAGAAGATGTAACCAAAGGAATTTTATCTACACATTTACATTCAGAAGGACAACATGCAGAAGAATTATCTTTGGTTGCTCCAGGAATGGGTAAAAGATGGATTACTGATGTTATTGCAGATAATGATCCAAATGACGAAAGTTATTATCCATATATGAACGGACAATTTGTATTCAAAAATGCGGTCGTTCGTTTTAGTGAAGTGATTAATGAAGGTTTACAAGCGAATAATTTACAAGTTTCAGATATTAATATGTTAGTGCCACATCAGGCGAATTTGAGAATTTCACAGTTTATTCAACAGAAGTTTAAATTATCTGATGATCAAGTGTATAACAATATTCAAAAATACGGAAACACAACGGCAGCCTCTATTCCAATTGCTTTAACAGAAGCTTGGGAAAACGGAAAGATTAAAAGTGGCGACTTAGTTGTTTTAGCAGCTTTTGGTTCTGGATTTACTTGGGGAAGCGTTATAATTCGTTGGTAATTTTTTTTAGATTAGAAAAAAAAGCATAAAAATTCAAGTTATAAAAAAAGCGTTCAGAATTTCTGAACGCTTTTTTACTTTAATCCATAAGTGAATTTATGTGTTTGGCAATTATTCCAAAGTTATAACCTTGGGTAAAATTATATCCCGAATAATTTACAGCAATTAACTGTCCGCAACTATTAAATATAGGAGAACCACTGGCTCCATGTGTGGAAGTTGTACTGTATTGTATTTTTATACCATCAGATTCTTTGCTTATTTTTCCGTCGTAAATTTGAACTTTTAAATCTCCAGTTTTTGATTTAGCGAGTTCCATTCCAAGTGGATAACCCACTAAAATAGCTTCCGAACCTGGTTTTAAAGCTGCATCATCAGTAATCGCATTTTCTAAATCAACGATATTTGTTACACCTTCAGGTAATTCTTCAGATTCTAATTGTAATATGGCTAAATCAATATCTGTTCCTTCAGCCATTTCTAGAGCTTTACATTTTAGCCAGTTCGAATTAGAACCATGTAAAGCAATACGAGTATCAATAAGTTTGTAAGTGATTTTTATTTCTTCTGTTGGAATTGAACCTGAATCTTCTGCTTCCTCCTCTTCTTCATTATGGTATTCATAATTATTAGTTGAAGTTTCTTCCACACTATCTGTAATAAAGGATTCATAATCGCTTGTAGATGCAGTATCTACAAATATTTCAGATTCATCGTTTGCAGGTCTTGCTGCCTCAACATATGCAGATGCGCTATCAGCTACACTTCCTGTAGATTCCACATATTCAACACCTCTCGAGTTATATCTTCTAGCTAAACTTTGTTCTAAAACATGTCTGTATTTTTTTGGATCTGTGGAAAGTGGAATGTTTTCA
>JAUMDQ010000025.1:0-2685 GCA_032121715.1 Flavobacterium sp. | reverse complement strand
GTGGAAGAACAAAGTAATCCACCACAATTGTTTCATAACAACAGATATATGTCGGCAACCGTTTCTGCAGGTTTAGCACCAGGAAAAAGTATGGGCGATGGAATTGAAGCGATGGATGAAATTAAAGCCAAAGTTTTAGATGAAACTTTTACTACAGATTTAGGTGGAGAATCGAGAGATTTTGTGGAAAGTAGTTCGAATACATCTTTCGCATTCGGTTTGGCTTTATTATTAATTTATTTAATTCTTGCCGCACAATTTGAAAGTTTCATTGATCCTTTTATTATCATTTTAACGGTTCCGATGGCGGTTGCTGGAGCATTATTCTCGCTTTGGTTATTCGGTCAAACGTGGAATATTTTCAGTCAGATTGGAACGGTCATGTTAATCGGATTGGTAACCAAAAACGGAATTCTGATTGTGGAATTTGCGAATCAATTACGAGAACAAGGTAAACCAAAATACGAAGCAATTATTGAAGCATCAGAAGCCCGTTTACGACCAATTTTAATGACGAGTTTAGCGATTGCTTTAGGAGCTTTACCGATTGCGATGTCGCTTGGAGCCGCTTCTACGAGTAGAATTGGAATGGGAGTTGTAATTGTTGGAGGAACGATGTTTTCGTTAGTACTAACATTATTTGTTATTCCAGCCTTCTATTTAATGTGGTCAAAAGCAAAAAAACACAGACCAGAATTTGATAATATAGACGCACTAGAAAAATAATATTATGCAAAATTTATATAAAATAACGTTTCTTTTATTCCTAGGATTTTCAGCGCAAGCTCAAGAAACATTGACGCTTGAAGATGCTGTTAAAATTTCATTGGAAAATAATTACGATATCAAAATTGCCCAAAACAATTTAAAAATCGATGAAACCAATAATAATATAGGAACTGCTGGAATGTTGCCTATAGTAAGTTTAAACTTGACTAACAGCAACAGTCAAATTGACACCAAACAAACGCAAGCTGGTGGTGCAGTTAGAGAATTAGACGGCGCTAAAAACATGAACTTGAGTTATGGTGTAGGTTTAGATTGGACTATTTTTGATGGTATGAGAATGTTTTCTAGAAGAGAACAATTGAAAGTGTTAGAAGAACAAGGAAAATCAGAATTGCAATCGGCTATTTTGACTAAAATTAGCGATGTCTATTTAACGTATTTCGACTTAGCGCAACAACAACAAATGATGGCTTCGATTGATACGGCGATTGTGATTTCAAACCAAAGAGTAGAAACGGCTAAAAACAGATTTACTATCGGAAAAGCTTCGAAATTAGAAGTTTTAAACGCTCAAGTAGATTTGAATACTGATTTAAGTTTATTGCTAAAACAGAAAGAATTATACAGAATTACAAAAATTAGAATGAACGAATTATTGGTTCGAGATGTTCAAACTGATTTTAAAGTCAACCAAGAAATTACAGTCGAACAAAATTTAGATTTCAACGAATTAAAAAGCACAGCAGAAAAGCAAAATCCGCAATTGCAAGCGCAAATCTTAACTAAAAAAGTCGCCGATTTGAGTTTGAAACAAGTCAAAGGCAATCGTTATCCAACCGTTCGATTAACTTCTGGTTATAACTTTACCCGTTCGGAAGCATCTTTAGGATTCGTAACACAATCATCAGGACAAGGCTTTGTATATGGTGTTTCAGCTTCAATGCCAATTTTCAACGGATTTACTCAAAACAGAAACGAAAAAGTAGCGAAATATCAAGTGGAAAATGCGAGTTTCCTTTTAGAACAACAAAAACTATCTTTAACTTCACAATTAGCTACATTATTTGCGAGTTATCAAACGAATTTAGAATTGGTAAAAGTCGAAGAAAAGAATTTAGAAATCGCCAAACAAAACTTAGATATTACGTTAGCGAAATTTAAAATTGGTACGATTACCACAATTGAATTCAGAACAGCGCAACAAAATTTCGTAGAAGCTTCTGTGAGATATTCTAACGCACAATATGTTACCAAACTTTCAGAAATCAACTTAAAAGAATTGGCGGGAACTTTAAAATTAAATTAGTAAAAACACTTGTTTCTTTTTACTTTTACTTTTTTACTTTAAACTTGGCTCTTTAAACTTTTTACTTTTATCTTAAACTATGGTACAATACAACCCAAAAGATTGGATTACTTATATATTCAAATTTCATAAATCAGATACATTTCGTCAGTTGATTCCAATGATGTTATTGATTGGTGCGTATTCTGCAACTGTTTGTTATTTAGAAATTCATTTTTTTAAATTAAAAGATGATAGTCATGTGAAAAACATATCTATCATGCATACGACTGTTGGATTTGTATTGTCATTACTTTTAGCTTACAGAACCAATACTGCGTATGATCGTTGGTGGGAAGGAAGAAAAATATGGGGAAGTTTGGTAAATAATTCTCGAAATTTAGCCATTAAACTTTCTGCAATTTTAGAAAATGAATCGGATAAAAACTATTTCAGAAAAATAATCCCAGGTTACGCTTCTATTTTGGCGAAGCATTTGACTAATGAAGAAGTGGGAAAAGTATTGTTTGATGGTTTAGATTTAGAAATCGACCACAACAAACACAAACCGAATCAGGTGGCAAAAATGATTTTCAATAAAATAAACGACTTATATAAATCGAATAAAATTTCTGGCGACCAATTAATCATTTTAAATTCTGAACTTCAAT
>JAUMDQ010000024.1:0-6935 GCA_032121715.1 Flavobacterium sp. | reverse complement strand
CCCGATTCCAATATAAGCATAACGCATGTATTCAAATAATCCTACCAAAGGATTCCAATCTAAAACCCATCTGAAATTTTCAGGAACAGATGAACTAGGATAAATAACAGGAGTGGCATACATAAATAATTGTACTCCAAAACCGATTAATTGATTTAAATCTTTATATTTCGTGGTCATAGAAGACAAAATAAGTCCAATTCCCATTGAAATAACAGCCATTAATAAAATAATAAAAGGCGTAAACAATATCCAACTATTTGGAGTAATTTGATGGTTTAGGGTAAAATAAATAATAAAACAAATGAACAACAAAAACTGCACGCCAAACTTCATTAGATTAGAAATCACAATTGTTAAGGGCATAATTAATCTTGGAAAATAAACTTTTCCGAATATTCCGGCATTGGCATTAAACACACCAGAAACGGAAGTCAAACAATTGGCAAAGTAATTCCATAAAGTAATACCCGCCATATAAAAAATTATTTTTGGCGCACCATCAGTTGACAATTGGGCAACATTACCAAAAATTACCGTAAAAGTTATCGTAGTTAATAAAGGCTGAATAAAAAACCATAAAGGACCTAAAATAGTTTGCTTGTAAACGGTAACGAAGTCTCTTTTTACAAACAAAACCAATAAATCTCTATAATTCCATAATTCCTTAAAATTAACATCAAAAAGAGAATGTTCAGATTCAATTACAGTATCCCATTCGGAAGTATTTGTATGCTTTTTTTTCATTTATTTTTATTTAATTTCTTAAATGCAAAATACCTTTTTTTAAATCATTTTGCAAAGTAAAAGTGTTGTAATGTAAGTCATTTCTCCATAAAATCAAACACTTAAACCAATTTCCAAAATTAGACTATTTTAAAGAAGTTCCAAATAAAATCTGAAAAGAAAAAAGGCATACCAATATTTAAAACGAACTAAAGAAATCCCTTTTTTTAACTTCAATTAAAGTTGAAAAATAAAAGTGTTAGGGAGTAACTAACTTATAATCTTATCCAATTTTCAGGAATCACATCGCTAACATTTACTTTTTCATCATTGAACCATACTTTAGGGGCAATAACTATTTTAGTAAGATTGGAATTTAACCAAGCACCCCACCAACTAAAACTACTGTTAGCCATGATATTATGTTTGCAAGAAGACATTAGTTTAATATCTTCAAAATTGGTTGACGCGTCATTAAAATCAACATAATGCGTTTCGAAATTAGTCGTAAAATTTTCTTTTACCCAAGGAATATCATCAGAGAACAAGAAGTAAACAGGGTTTTCTACTTTGCTTTCAATAAGTTGCATCGCTTCTTTATAATATGCTGTTTTATCCGTTTCATGCACTGCATTTCCAACATAATCGCCTCTTCTGAAATGAATGGAAACCGCATTTACTGATTGCATATAAGCAACCATATCTGAAGTTTGCTTTTTTAATGGCGTTATGATTTGAAAATCGTTTCGGATTTCATTTTCATATTTGATAAAATATTTTTGCGATTGATAATAACCTTCTAAAAATAAAAAATCAGATTTTGTATGAATTAGATTAGGATTGTGATTAAACGGATGACGATCTTCATCATAAAAAACTACTTTACTAAATAGTTTTTTCAGTTTCATTTTCCATTTTGATTCTGGTGTATAAAATTTGGGTTGAATGTTAAAATGATGCAAACCATAATTATGCAACTTATACGATTCAAAAATGGAAACATCCAATTTAAATGGTCGTTTCGTTTCTAAAGAAAAGGCTTTTGCAACGGCATATTGAAACATTTGATTTCCTAACCCACCTTTTATTTTTATTATAATCATTGGAATTTTAGCTTTAATTCGGCCAAAAATAACCTTTTTAAATACACCAACAAAATGAAAGATAGGAACATTAAAACATTTTGTACATATTAAATAAAAAAACAAAAACTATCCTTATAAGAGATAGTTTTTGTTTTAGTTATTATAATCAAAGTAGCACTTAGATATATTATTTTAATTCCCAATTTTCCCAAACAAATTCATATTGATAAGTAAGTTGGTGTGTTTTAGAAAGGTTTTCTTGTATCTTATTCATTCTTTCTTTTCCATCGTCTAATAAAAAATCGTGAAATTGAACTTGAATATTTTTAAAAACAGTTATTAAATTATTTTCAAATAATGATTCTAAAAGCTCATATTCACCACCTTCAATATTAATTTTAATTAAATCTACAGATGAAATAGTATTTTCTTGAATAAAATGCACAATTGATTTTAACTGAATAGTTTCAGAATCTTCCGTTTTTAAAAATACCGAAGAAGAATTATCCGACATACTAATTTGCAACTCTTCATCTTTTCCTGCTAAACCAAATTGGTATATTTTTACTTTCGGATTAGTAATAAACTTTTTTTGAATGATTTTAAAAAAGGATGCTATCGGTTCAAAAACATAGATAGTGGCATTGTATTTACAAAAAATATCCCCAGCAAATTCACCTTTGTAACCTCCAATATCAAAAACAACAGAATTTTCATTTAAGTCATAATCTAATCTTAAAGTTTGATCTCCATTATCAGCAAACCAAGGCTTTACTCTTTCCGCTTGTATTAAATCATTTGGACTCATTACAAATTTATTTTTTTTCCCTCTAAATAGTCTTTTTACTTCTTTTTTTATTTTTTTGAGCATGCTACAATCAATTAATTAAGTATTTTCCGACCAAAAATAACCTTTTTAAATACACCAACAAAATGAAATGCGTCAACAGTTAAACATTTTGTATCTATTTAATAAAAATCGTGAATTCAATATCACAACTCAAAACCCACCCAATCACCCCATCACCCAGTCTCCCAATCACCCACTCACCCACTCACCCACTCACAACTCACAACCCACAACCCAAAACTTCTTAACCTACATTAAGTGCTTGTGCAAATTTGATTCTGTAACTTTGTGTAACAATTTAAAGAGCAACATTATGTCAACAAAAAATATAGAATTAATAGCCGAACCAAAAGCACCGCATTTTGTTGGTGATGGTTTCAGAGTACACAACTTTATCCCAAGTGGATACCGTTTAGATATGGAACGTATGAGTCCGTTTATCATGTTAGATTACAATTCAAAATATCATTTTTCACCTTCTGAAATTCCGAGAGGAGTTGGTGTGCATCCGCACAGAGGTTTTGAAACCGTAACTATTGCTTATAAAGGAAAAGTAGCACATCACGATAGTTCTGGTGGTGGTGGAATTATTAGCGAAGGTGATGTGCAATGGATGACAGCTGCTTCTGGAGTTTTACATAAAGAATATCACGAAGAAAACTTCAGTAAAACAGGTGGCGAATTTCAAATGGTGCAACTTTGGGTGAATTTACCTGCAAAAGACAAAATGTCAACACCAAAATATCAAGCAATTCCAAATGAGGAAATGAGTCGTTATGAACTTGCAGAAAACGCTGGTTTTGTTGAAGTAATCGCAGGAAGTTATAAAGATATAAAAGGTCCAGCTTCTACATTCACACCAGTCAATATGCAAAATGCAAAATTGAATAAAGGCGGAAAAGCAGATTTTTCATTTCCAGCAAATTACAACACTGCTTTATTGGTAATTGAAGGTAGCATCAAAGTTAACAACAAGGAAATAGTTCCTACAGATCATTTTGGTTTATTCGAAAATGAAGGGGAAGATTTTACGATCGAAGCTTTAGAAAACGCAATAGTTTTAGTCTTGAGTGGAGAACCAATTAACGAGCCTATTTTCCCACACGGTCCATTCGTTATGAATACAAGAGAAGAAATTGTTCAAGCAATGGAAGATTTCAACAACGGAAAATTCGGATTTCTTGAAGATTAAAAAGTGAAATTCGTAAATCGTAAATTAAAAAAACACTATGTCAAACATACAATTAATTATAGAAGAGCGCTCAGCAGATATTGGTAATTTTATGGTTGGGCGATTGCTTCCTTTTAGAGAAAAAAGAACGGTTGGACCTTTTGCCTTTATTGATCATATGGGCCCCACACATTTAAAAGACTATCAGAATTTAGATGTTGGACCGCATCCTCATATCGGACTTTCAACTTTAACTTATTTGTTCGAAGGAAGTATCATGCACAAAGACAGTTTGGGTACAGAAATTGAAATTCAACCAGGAGCTGTAAATTGGATGACTGCTGGAAAAGGAATTGTACATTCTGAAAGAACACCACAATATCTTAGAACTTCAGATAAAATGCTACATGGTTTGCAAATTTGGGTGGCACTTCCGAAAGAATTAGAAGAAATGGAACCCAATTTCACCCATATAGAAAAAGACGAATTACCACATTGGGAACAAAATGGCGTGACTATAAAATTAATTGCGGGCGAAGCTTTTGGCAGAAAATCGCCAGTTCCCGTTTATAGTCCGTTATATTTTTTAGAAATTAAATCAATTTCGTCACAAAAAGTAAAAATCGGCGATTATTTATTTGGCGAAAGTGCTTTGTATATTTTAGAAGGAAGCATAAAAAGTGATGGAAACGTATTCGAACCGAAACAAATTTTAATTGCTAAAGACAGTAAACTTTGTGAATTCGAAATGACTGAAAATACCACAGTATATATTTTTGGCGGCGAAGCTTTTCCAGAAGAACGCTTTATTTATTGGAATTTTGTTTCTTCAACAAGAGAAAGAATTGAAAAAGCCAAAACAGATTGGATCAACCAAACCTTTCCAAAAGTTCCTGGAGAAAGTGAATTTGTGCCTCTTCCACCAGAGAATAACGCTTTTAAAATTAAAAATCCCAAATCATAAATCCCAAATCGTAATTCGTAAATCAAAAAAACAAAACCTATCTTTGCAAAAAAGATTTTATGTTTTCAATTTTTAAATCAAAGCCTACATTAGCTTCATTAATTCCTAATAATTATGTGGATATTCATTCGCATGTGTTACCAGGAATTGATGATGGTGCGAAAAATCTTAAAGACAGTCAGTTTTTATTAGAATCGATGATTGGTTTTGGATTTAAAAAATGCATCACTTCGCCACACACAATGGCTAATGTGTACAACAACACGATTGAAACTATAACTGATGCAAAGAAAACAATTGAAAATAATTTACCTGATTTAGCTAAGAAATTAGAATTAAAAGCGGCATCAGAATATTATATCGATGAAAATTTCATAGAAAATTTTAAATCGAATCCATTATTGACTTTAAAAGACAATTACGTTTTAGTGGAAATGTCGTTTTTAAATCCGCCAATTCAATTGCACGAATATTTATTCGAATTACAATTGGCAGGCTACCAACCCGTTTTAGCACATCCAGAACGCTACTCTTTTTACCATTCGAACTTCAAAGATTTTGAAAAGCTAAAAAAAATGGGGTTAAAATTTCAATTGAATTTGTTATCTAGCGTAGGCTATTACGGCCCAGATGTCACAAACGCATCAGATAAGCTTTTAAAAGCAGGCTTTATAGATTTCGTAGGTTCAGACATCCATCACAAACAACACATCGATTCTTTTGCTAGAAAAGTAGCCATAAAAGAAACCAAAGCATTGGAAACTGCTATTGAGAATAATCAGTTTTTCTTGTAAGTAATTTACCTCCCCATAAAACAGGTATTCTATTTAATTACATTGTCAGACGAAGCCTACCTGCGCTGAGCTTGACGAATTATCGAAGTCATACCCAATCACCAAGTCCCCAATCACCCAATCACCCAATCACCCTTTCTCCCAATCCCCCAATCTCCCTTTCTCCCAGTCTCCCAATCTCCCAATCACCCAATCACCCTTTCTCCCAATCACCCAATCACCCTTTCTCCACAACCACTGTCAGACTGAGCCTGTCGAAGTCCTAACAAAAACTCACAACTCACAACCCAAAACCCACAACTCACCTCCTTCTCTCAAAAAAAACCAAAAAACCCCATCAAAACAATACAAAACGATACAAAACAAGCCTTGTATAATTCAAAACCATATTTTAAATTTATAGAAAACTTTAAATAAAAAAATATGGCAAAAGTAATTGCACCATTTATGATTAAAGGCACATTGGATGATCTGAGTTTTTATATAGCTTCGGAAGAAAATCTAGTAAGACAAAAAGGCAATTCGGGCATAACCAAAGAACAATTTGCAAAAAATCCAATTTTTAACAGAATCAGACAACAAAGTTCCGAGTTCGGTAGCTGTAGCCAAAAATCTAAAGTATTTCGTTTACTGGCTAAACAGTTCTATGACAAAGCCAAAGAAGTATCATTTGCAGGAAGAGTAAACAAACTACTATTTGAAATCTTACAAGAAGACACCACAAATAAAATTGGGGAAAGAAAAGTAGAAAATGGCCTTCAAATTCCAGAATTAGACGAATTACTGCTACATTTCGAAGGCAATAAATTGCGACCATTAAAAAAGGTCTTAAAGAAAAAAATCACATTCGATTGGAAACAAAACAAAAGCAATCTAACTTCAATAAATGCAGAAAAAGATATCTATTGGCCTGAACCAGAAGCCAATCAAATACACCTACAATTAGCCATTGCAAATTGGAATTGTAAAGACGATAAATTTGAAAACAAATACAGTAACGAAATCATTTTAGATAAAGAAAATACAGAAAAAACAATAGACTTCAAATTAGAAAAACTCCAAACAAAAGACCTTTGGATAGCCTACTTGTTTATAGGATTCTCCAACAAAGAACAAAGAAACACCAATCCGTTACACAAAAAATGGAACACCACAACTATAATAGAAATCAAAAGCTTCCAAACAAAATCGTAAACCCAATACCCTTTCATTCCGAGCTAGCAAGGAATCCCGATCAAAACAGCTAAACAAAGTTTAGCCAATCCCCTCATCACCCAATCTCCAAATCACCAAGTCCCCAAGTCTCTAAATCACCAAGTCTCCAAGTCTCCAAGTCTCCCACTCA
>JAUMDQ010000023.1:0-2716 GCA_032121715.1 Flavobacterium sp. | reverse complement strand
TTCAATCCGCACATGAGTTATTGGTAAAAGCATTAAAACAAAAAGAAATGTTTACTCCTGAAAAACCAATGGAATTAAAAATCACTGCTCAAGGCGGAGTTGGAACAGCTGAAGAACATGAATTTTTACTTGAACAATATAATTTAGATGCAATTGGTTGGGGTTCTCCTTTTTTATTAGTTCCAGAAGCCACTTCGATGGATAAAGAAACGCGAACTTTATTAGCCAATGCAAAAGAAAATGATTTTTATTTAAGTAATATTTCACCGCTCGGCGTTCCTTTTAATTCCGTTAGAGGAACGTCAAACGAGTTTTGGAAACAAAAAAGAATTGAAGAAAACAATGCGGGAAGTTCTTGTCCGAAACGTCTATTAGCACTAAGTAAAGAGCACGATGAAAAAGGATTGTGTATGGCTTCAAAAAAATACCAAGATATCAAACTGGAAGAATTAGAAGCTATTAAAAATGAAATCTCTGAAACAGAATTTGAAAAATCAAAAGCTAAAATCACGGATAAAGCTTGTCTTTGTGTAGGATTGGTAAATGCCGCTTATTTAGAAAATGACATCAAGATAAAAGGACAGCAGCAAGGAATTGTAATTTGTCCTGGTCCGAATTTAGCGTATTTTGATAAAGAAATTTCTTTAGCAAATATGGTAAAACATATTTATGGAAATGCCGATGTAATGACAGATGCAAATCGACCAAATGTATTTGTGAAGGAATTAAAAATGTATGTAGCCTATTTAAGAAATGAGATTTCCGATTATAGCACTGAAATTTCTGCAGGGCAAATTAAAAAATGGAATTCGTTTAAAAATAATTTATTAGAAGGCATAAATTACTATCAAGATTTGTTTTCAAATACCAAATTTTTTAAAGAAGAAAGCACAAAAATTCAGAATCAAATTAAGCAATATAAACTGGAATTAAATGAAATAGAAATTCCAACTTTAGTTTTGGCATAAAATTAAAAACCAGACAGTTTTGAATAGCTGTCTGGTTTTTTTTATATTTTATTTTGATAAAATACCTTGTTTTAAAATTTGTCCGAAATTATAAATATCTTCAAAAGAAGTATAAAACGGAACTGGAGCTAAACGAATTACATTTGGTTCACGCCAATCTGTAATTACTCCATTTTGCATTAAATACGTAAACAATTCTTTACCTTGTCCGTGTAAATAAACCGAAAGCTGACAACCTCTTTCTGATTGGTTTGATGGTGTGATGACTTCAAATTCAGTTCCATCAATTTCTTTATCGATTTCGTGAAGAATAAATTCTAAATAAGAAGTGATTACGTTTCTTTTGGCGATTAATTTTTCCATACCCACTTCCGCAAACATTTCTACTGTAGCTAAATAAGGCGCTAACGATAAAATTGGTAAATTACTTACTTGCCAACCGTTTGCTCCTTCTACGGCGTCAAAGTTTGGTTCCATTAAGAAACGACGTTCTTTATTATGGCCGTACCAACCTGCAAAACGATTTAAATCTTTATTAGTATGATGTTTTTCGTGAACAAAATAACCAGAAGCATTTCCTGGTCCGGAGTTCATGTATTTATAACTACACCAAGCGGCAAAATCTACTTGCCAATCGTGTAAGTTTAATTCGATATTTCCAGCCGCGTGTGCTAAATCCCAACCAACTAGTGCTCCTGCTTTATGCCCAGCTTCAGTAATGGTTTTCATATCAAAAACTTGACCTGTGTAATAATTTACACCACCAATAAAAACAAGTGCTAACTCGTCGCCTAATTCTTCAATTTTGGCTAAGATATCTTCTTGTCTGGTTGTTAATTCGCCATCTCTTCTTTTGATTTCAACAATTGCCTCTTCTGGAGCAAAACCGTGAAACTTCACTTGACTTTGCAACATATATTGATCTGATGGAAAGGCTTTTTCTTCGCATAAAATTTTAATTCTTTTCCCTTTAGGCTGATAGAAAGAAACCAACAATAGATGTAAATTTACAGTAAGTGTATTCATAACACCTACTTCTGAAGGTTTAGCTCCAACAATTTTCGCTAATGGATTACAAAATCTTTCATGATAATCCCACCAAGGTTTTTCGGAATAAAAATGACCTTCAACAGCCATATTTGCCCAATCATCCATGATTTCATCAACATATTTTTTTGTGATTTTTGGCTGTAACCCTAAAGAGTTTCCTGTAAAATAAATTACATTTTTATGATTGTGTTGCGGAAAATAGAATTCGCTTTTATATTTATTCAATTCATCTTGAGCATCTAAGCTTTTTGCGAATTCTTTAGTATTTAGAAAGTTCATTATAGTAATTTTAGTAGCGTAAAAGTAGAAAAAAATTGAGACATAAAAAAACCCAACATTTCTGGTGGGTTTAAATTGTAATATAGAATCTGAAAATTATAAAATTAACATCGCATCTCCGTAAGAGTAGAAATTATATTTTTCTTTAATAGCGATATCGTATGCTTTTTTCATTAAATCATGACCGCAAAAAGCAGAAACCATCATTAATAAAGTAGATTTTGGTGTATGGAAGTTTGAAACCATCGCATCAGCCAAACTAAAATCGTAAGGTGGATAAATGAATTTGTTTGTCCAACCAGAATATGGATTTAAAGTTCTCATTGAAGAAACCGTACTTTCCATGGCACGCATTGAAGTTGTTCCAATACAACACACTTTCTTTTTCTTAGCTCTTGCTCCGTTGATGATATCACACG
>JAUMDQ010000022.1:0-3066 GCA_032121715.1 Flavobacterium sp. | reverse complement strand
AATCCACCTAAAAGCACTCTTTCATAAACATCATTCCAACGGTTAACCGCTAACATCACAAAACGTTTGTTAATAGCCCAAGTATCTGGTAATGTTGTAATAAATGACGAGTCAATCATGTTCCAATTTTCTCTGTCGTTTTGTTTCTTTTGATATAAAACTTGGTATAAGGCACCACCAGCTTCTCCAACTGTAAATGAACCAAATTCTGTAAAAATATGAGGGACATCAACTTCAGCTTCGTCGCAAGCAATTTTGATTTGATTTAGAATTTCATCCACCATATATTGGTAATCATACTCAAAAGCTAAAGAGTTTTTGATAGGAAAACCACCACCAATATTTAAACTATCTAAAGAAGGGCATTCCTTTTTTAAAGCAATATATACTTTTAAACATTTTACTAATTCGTTCCAATAGTAAGCCGTATCACGAATACCTGCATTAATGAAAAAGTGAAGCATTTTAAGTTCAACTTTCTTATTATCGGCAATTTGTTTTCTGTAAAATGGCACAATATCTTTATATCCGATACCTAAACGAGACGTATAGAATTCAAATTTAGGCTCTTCTTCTGCAGCAATTCTAATTCCGATTTTAAATTTACCATCAATTTGTTCTTGAAGTAAGTCTAACTCTTCGTAATTATCGATTACTGGAATGGTATTTTTATGTCCGTTATTAATTAAACGAGCAATATTTGTTACATATTGATCACGTTTGAAACCGTTACAAACAATAAATGAATTTTTATTGATTTTACCTTGTTCCATCAAGTTTTCAACAATGTTAATGTCGAAAGCTGAAGAAGTTTCAATATGAATATTATTTTTTAAAGCTTCATTCAAAATGAATTCAAAATGCGAACTTTTTGTACAATAACAATAAAAATATTTGGCCTCATAACCATGTTTTTCCATTGAATTCCTGAACCACATTTTGGCTTTATTGATATTTTCAGAAATTTTAGGTAAGTAAGTAAACTTTAACGGAGTACCATATTGTTCCACTAATTTCATTAAATCAATACCGTGAAACTGTAAATGGTCTTTATTTAAAGTAAATTCTTCCTGTGGAAAATAGAAAGTTTGATTTATAAGATCGGAATATTTTGTATTCATTGAATAAATAAAAGTTTAATTGAAAAATCAGTACAAAAACAATTAGCAAAAGTAAAAATAATATTGCTAAAAATAGATGTAATTTAAAAAAATATTAATTCTGAAGATAATCTTCAAACGCTAATAAAATCAACGAGTTATCTACAGTTTGATTGATTTTAATTTCGCCAATTTTATTTAGTAAAGCAAATTGTACTTTTCCAAACTCATTTTTCTTGTCGAAAATTAATAAATCTATAATTTTTTGAATGTCAACACCGTTAAAATCAACCTTTTCAAAAACATCGGTAATAATGTACTTGATTTCGGCATATTCTTCATTTGAAATGAGATTCAGTTTTAAGGACAAAAAACTTTCTAAAATCATTCCAACCGCTATAGCTTCACCATGAAGTAACGATTTTTTATCTTCAGATTCTAAGAAATAACTTTCAATGGCGTGCCCCAAAGTATGTCCGAAATTCAATGATTTCCTGATGCCATTTTCAGTTAAATCTTCAGAAACTATTTTGTTTTTAATTTCAATTGATTCTTTTATTAATTCATCTAAATCATCTGTATTTAAATCATTTAGATTTTTTAATTTATCCCAGTATTTTTTATCGTAAATCAATCCATGTTTTAACATTTCTGCTAAACCTGAACGCATTTCATTAGAAGGTAAGGTTTCTAAAAACTTGGTTATTACGACTACAGATTTAGGTTCTTTAATGACACCAATTTGATTTTTTAAATTTCCTAAATCTACACCGTTTTTACCACCAATTGACGCATCAACCATCGCTAAAAGTGTTGTTGGAATATTTATAAAATCGATTCCTCTTTTAAATGTACAAGCTACGAAACCACCAATATCTGTAATCACACCACCACCTAAGTTTAGCATAATACTTTTTCTATCTGCACCTAATTCAATTAAAGTATGCCATAAATCAAGGCAAGTATAGATGTTTTTATTTTCTTCGCCAACTTCAATTTCAATAATCTCAATATCAATTTCGGTTGGTAAATTCGATAAAAAATAAGGCAAGCAATTTTCATTCGTATTTTCATCGACTAAAACGAATATTTTGGAATACGCTTCCTTTTTTAGAAGGTTTTCTAAATAAACAAAACTATCATCATTAAAATAAATAGAATAATTATTGGCTTGAATAGGATTCATGGGTTTTTTTATAAAATTCTTTGCAAAATAAATTAAAAAAAAGGAGAAATCATTACTTCAATAAGTATATTTGCATTCCTAAATTTTCATACAATATAATGGAAAAAATATTTAACAATACAGAAAACGCATTTTCGCTAAAATCTAACTCTGAATTAAACAGAGCACACTTTTTATTTCAAATGATTGGAAAGCCATCATTAGTAAAAATTGGAACTTCATTAACAAATTTTGCTTTAAAATTTCATTTACCAGTAGAAGGTATAATTAGAAAAACTGTCTTTGATCATTTTTGTGGAGGCGTAAGCGAACAAGATTGTTTAAAAGTTGTAGCAAACATGTATACCAAAGGTGTTTCTTCAGTTTTAGATTATTCTGTTGAAGGAAAAGAAGAAGAAGAGCAGTTTGATGCTTGTTTAAAAATGACTTTAAAAACGATTGATTTTGCTAAAGAAAATAAAGCGATTCCTTTTGCTGTTTTTAAACCAACTGGTTTAGGAAAAATTGATTTATACGAAAAAGTAGGTGCGAAATTACCTTTATCTTCAAGTGAACAAAACGAATGGAATAGAGTAGTGGCACGTTTTGAAAAAATTTGTCAATACGCTTATGAAAATGATGTTCAGATTTTAATTGATGGTGAAGAAACTTGGATGCAAGATGCTGCTGATGATTTAGTAGAGAAAATGATGGAGAAATTCAATACAAAAAAAGCATTGATTTTTAATACTTTACAATTATATCGATGGGATAGAGTTCCTTATTTAAAAGCCTTACATA
>JAUMDQ010000021.1:7411-14729 GCA_032121715.1 Flavobacterium sp. | reverse complement strand
TTTGTATTTCATGTAGAAAGCATTTACATTTAAGACCGCTTTATTGTTTTTGAATTTGTAACCTAATTCAAAATCTTGTAAACGTTCTGGTTTAATACTCCCATTTTCGTAATCATCACGTCGAGGTTCTTTATTCGCAATTCCGAAATAACCATAAATCGAACTAGCTGTGTTTAATGTATAAGTAATTCCTGCTTTCGGATTAAAGAAACGGAATGTGTCGTTTACATCATCAAATTTGATACTATTCGCTTGATAGAAAACCATGCGGTATTGTAAATCAGCAAACACATTGATTTTTCCAATTTGTTGTGAAGCTTTTGTGTAGAAATTCACATCGTTTTTATTTCCGAAATTATCATAATATTTGTTAGTATTTGGGACGTAATATTGTGTCCAAACGACTTCTCCAAAATGCTTGCCTTGGTATTTATTTGCTGCTCCACCAATAATTACATCGGTTTTGTCTGTTTTGTAATTTAAAGAGAAAGTGGTTCCGAAAAAGTCGTTATCTAACCAACGTTTTCTAACTAAATCGGTAGTTGTAATCGTACCAAAATCTGGTAAATAATAATCAGAAAAAGATTCGTCTTCTTTGTATTGTTCAAAATAACCTTTTCCTATTGTATAATGCAATGCGATATTTGACTGCCATTTTGAAGCTAATTTTTGATTCCAAAGCAATTGAAAATGATTTTGCCAATAGTTATCGGTTTCGTTTCCGTAAAATTGGGTGTTTCCGAATTCGTCTGTGTATTGTCCAACCGAATTGTAGGTTCTATCACTTCTTAATTTTTCTTCGTCTTCTAAACCGTTCCACGATTGGTAGGTTTTTTCTTTTCCACCAAAAGCAATTGCTTTAATTATAGTCGATTTTGTAATGTAATTGGCATCAAAATAATAACCAAATAAATTAGAAGACGCTCTGTCAATATAGCCATCCGATTCAATTTTTGAAATACGAGCATTCATTTCAAAATGATTGTGTAAACCCGTTCCGAAAGCTAAAGTATGTTTTCTGGTTCCAAAACTTCCAGCTGAATTGGCTAATTCTGCATAACCATTTTTTTGAGAAGCTTTAGTTTGTAAATTTAAACTCGCACCAAATGCACCAGCACCACTTGTAGATGTTCCTACACCACGTTGCAATTGAATGCTTTCTAATGAGGAGGCAAAATCAGGTAAGTTTACAAAATAAGTTCCTTGACTTTCACTGTCATTAAAAGGTACGCCATTTAAAGTCACATTAATTCGAGAACCATCTGAACCACGAACGCGCATGTAAGTATAACCAATTCCGGCACCAGCATCAGTTGTGGTAACTACTGAAGGTAAATAATTTAATAAAATGGGAATGTCCTGACCTAAATTTCTCGGAGCAATTTGCGCTTTGGTAACGTTGGTAAAAGTGATTGGGTTTTTGTCTTTAGCTCTAACTCCAGAAATTAAGACTTCTTCAATGGATTTAACAGAATCATTGGGTTGTTCTTGAGCAAGTAAGATACAAGTAAAAAGTAAAAAGTAAAAAGTTGAAAATAAAGTAAATACTTTTTTCTTTGATTTTTGGCTCTTGGCTCTTTTTTTAAATAAATACATAATTCGTAAAAAAATACGAATAAAAGGGGTAATTACTCTTGGTTAAAAATAATTGGTAAAATGTTTGTGAGAATTCGCACTCCGTTCGGAATTACAAAAGTTTGTTTTCTCTATTTTCCTTAGCAGCATTACCTGCTCAGGTTCTATGGGTATAATCTCAGCCTGAAAAACAAGCACCCCTTTGAGACGAGGCAAAGATATGACTCTTTGTTTTAAACTTCCAAGTTAAAAGTTTAAAAATCCAATTTTTTTCTACCGGCTTTGATTTCTCCTGCTTTTTTCTTTTCTTGAATGCGTCTTTCGTTGGCGCCTTTTGTGATTCTGGTTGCTTTTCTAACTTTTGGTTGGGCCAATGCTTTTTCTAACATTTCGAAAAAACGTTTGATGATAATTTTTTTGTTTTTGAATTGACTTCTGTCTTCATCGCAGGTTAAAATCAGTAAATTTTCTTGTGAGATTTTTGTTTTTAATTTGGTTTGAAGTAATTGTTTTTCTTCTTCGTTTAAACCTTGAGAAGTGGCCACATCAAAAATTAAAACCATTTTAGAGGAAACTTTATTTACGTTTTGTCCACCGGCGCCACTGCTTCGTACCGCTTTAAAATTGAGTTCAGAAGTTATAATTTCCGTATTCATCAGAATCCTGAATTAGTCTCTAAATTATTAGGTTGATGTGCAGGTTTCAATAAATCATTGACTTTTTTTACCGGATTGAATGTTTCAATGGGCACTTCTACAAAAATTGTGGTCCATTTTGCCATGGCGCCATTCCATAATCCTGGTAATTCGAAGGCTTTTATCGGTTTGCCATTTTTGGTTTTTTCTGTGATAAACGCGGCTTTGTCATCCACAAATTTGGTTAAATCGAATTTGTTTCCTTCAAAGTCTTTGATGCTACAAACGATATCTACAGGATTAAAATGTGTGGAGTTTTTAAAAATGGTACGTTGATTCTCATTCGTTAAATCCACTTGCGAAGATTCTACAATTTGTAAATTATGACGTCCTTTTTCATCTTGAACCCAAAATGGTCCGCCACCAGGCTCGCCTTCATTTCTAACCATTCCGCAAACACGAATTGGTCGGTTTAGAATTTTTATTAAATATTCTTTTTGGTATTCAAACTGAAACATTTTAATTTCTTCCGGTAACGGAAAAGACATTTTTACTTCTACAAAGTCAATAATCTCTTTAATATTACTTTCGTTAATTTCATTATTTAATAATTTTTTCAATGAAATTTCAACTTGTCGTTTGGTGTATAAGAGTATCCCGCCTAATAATTTTTTGTGATTTAAAATTAACTCTCGATTGTTTTGCGATACGTTATCAATATTCTTAATGAAAACTACATCGGATTGCAATTGGTTTAAATTTTCAATCAAAGCGCCGTGTCCGCCAGGGCGAAAAAACAACTCATTGTCGTCAATTCTAAAAGGAGAATTATCTGCATTTACAGCAATCGTATCGGAAGTTTCATTTTGATACGAAAATGTAATTTCTAAATTATCATATTTATTGGTGATGGCTAAAAAATCAGCTTCAAATTCTTTGGTAACGGTAAAATGAATTTTTGATTTCTCATTTGGTTTTTTGTAAAAATCAGTTTCAAAAACGTGTTCGTCAATAGGTGTTAAAATTTCATTATTTTGAACATGAAACGGTAAAATTCCTTTTGGCTTATTAGCGAAATTTAAACCTTCTTCTGTTAATAATGTTTTGACAATCGCATACACTTTTTGATCAGCATTATAACTCGGATAATCTGCAAAAAGTGCTTTTGTTTTTTCTTTTAATTCGTTGTAAAAAGGAAAACTTCTTAAACCTACAATAAATAAATTTAAATCTCTGTCTTTATTAAGGTTAACGTAAGAATTTATGGTGTCTTTTTCTGGATTGAATGCGTTTAAAAACTCATTTAGCGATTTAAACATTCTGGTTGCTGCGCCACTAGCAGGAACGAATTTCTCAATAGTATATTTGTCTTTATGTTTGTCGAAATACGTACAAAATTCTTCTATTTCCGATTCAGAAAATTGAAAAATCCCATCGTTTATAGAGGCGATTTTATATAGGTTAATATTGGGAATCCCGTTTTTGAAATAATGCAATTGTTGCATGATTTTTTCAAGAGAATTTCCGCGTGTAACTATTTGTTGTAAATCTATTTCGCTAAATATTTTTTCCATTCTAAGTAAGCTGAGATGGCTAAAATAGTAAAAATTATGTATTGAATAGCAATAATATAAAGTTGTCTATCGAAAAATATATAAACACAAATGGCATCGCCAATTATCCAAAGTGTCCAATTTTCTATTTTTTTTCGTGCCATATACCACATGGCTGTAAAGAATAGTGAAGTAGTGAAAATGTCTAAATAATTGTTAGTCTGTAATTTATAATCGAAAAATTGGTAAATAATAACACAAACAATAGCCGTAATTATGAACAGTATAATTCCAATAATTTTTTCTTTAGTATTGGTTCTTGATATGGAAAGTGTTGTTCCATTTGTGATTTTTTTCCACTGATACCAGCCGTAAATACTCATAACCGAATAATAAATATTAATGCTCATATCAGCAAAATATTTGGCATTGTACATAATGTAAATAGAAAGTACTGTCGCAATAATTCCGGTTGGATACACTAAAATATTTTCTTTTTTAGCAAAATACACGCTTAAAATTCCGAATATAAAAACGATAATTTCAATGCTAATTTGCCAATTTGGGATGCTTTTATATTGATTGATGATGGTTTCGAACATGTTAAGTAGTAAAAAAGTTAGAATCGTTTTCAAAAGCAGTTCCAATTACTACTAAATCAGCTCCAGCTTTAAAAACCTCTTCAATTTTTGTTAGATTTCGAATTCCACCGCCAACAATTAAAGGAATAGCAATATTTTTAGAAATAAATGAAACCATTTCTAAAGAGACGTGGTGGTTAGCGCCGCTTCCAGCTTCTAAATAAATGAGTTTTTTCCCTAAATATTCGCCAGCTTTTGCGGTTTTATAAGCTAAATCAATATTCTTATTTTCAATTGGTAAAGTTTGACTCACACGTTGTACCGCAGTTTCGTTTCCGCCATCAATTAAAATGTAACCCGTTGAAATAATTTCCAAAGTGGAATTTGTTAAAATGTCTACAGAATTGATATGATGTTCAATTAAATAATCGGGATTTCTGCCTGAAAGTAAACTTAAAAATAAAATTCCATCCGCTTCATTTGAAATTTGAGAAGGATGTCCTGGAAAAATTAGAATAGGTAAGTGGCAATATTTTTTGATTTCGATAATTAAACTATCGATGCAAATTTGTTCCACAATACTACCGCCGATAAAAATATGTGTCGCTGGAGATTCATTGATTTTTTGAGATAAATTTTCAATTTCTTCCAGTTTCGTTTTATCAGGATCAATTAGAATAGCCAACAATTTTTTGTTTTTTTGTTTGGCGGCTAAAATATTTTGGTAGATGTTTTTCATTGCGATACGAAAGTAAGGATTTTATGGTTTAACAGCAAAGATTCGCAAAGATTGTCGCAAAGCCACGCAAAGTTTGAATTTTTGTGTAACTCTGTGCTTTCTTTGTGTTACTCTGTACAATAACTCAAAACACAAACGAAAACATAATCATCTACAAAATCAAACTGAAATTGAAATTCTTCGGTGATTTTATTAAAATGCAATTGCGCTTTTCCTTTTTTATCTTCTAATTGAAAAGAGGATTCGGAAATATGATTTGGGAAACTAATGCCTTTTTCGTTTTTTAATTTAAAAACACTTTCTTTTACGCCCCAAATCACTGTCGATTTTGCAATTTTATCTGATTCTGAAAGGTTTTCCAAATGCGAAATATCCATAAATCTAGGTGCGATTTTTAGAGTTTTTTCTTTGCGTTTTTCTAAATCAATTCCGATACATTGGTTGCTGACGCAAATACATGAAAACTCGTGAGAATGTGAAATTGAAATGTGTAAGGCGTTAGAAGTTTGGAGTTTGGGGTTTGGAGTTTCACTTTCTTTCATCTTCCATCTTCCATCTTCCAACTTCAAATGGGGTTTTCCAAACGTATCATAAAACAAATTAAAGTCTGTAAAATCAAGATGTTGCAAAAGCATTCTAACGGCTAAAAAACCTTTTTTGTGTTCCACAGAACTCATCGTTTCCAAACGAGAAATTGACTTTTCATTAAGTTGGACATTCTCAAAAAGCCAATCTAAATCCTCGGAAATTTTCCAAAAATAAGCGGTTGTCTGTTCGTTAATGTTTATTTCTTTGAAAAAAGGCATATTAATTCTGAGTTTGAAAATTTTTATATAATTGTTATTCAGTTGTTTAGCAATGTGAACAAAACATAAATATCTGAAATATATTTCTAAATTAAAAACTTATGTTGTACCTTTGCGGACTTAAATAAAAATAAATATACAAATATAATGAGTACAACAACAATTCCTTACGTACCATACAAAGTTAAAGATATTTCTTTAGCAGCATGGGGAAGAAAAGAAATTTTATTAGCAGAAGCTGAAATGCCAGGATTAATGGCGCTTAGAGAAGAGTTTGGTGCAAGCCAGCCTTTAAAAGGTGCTCGTATTGCTGGGTGTTTACACATGACAATTCAAACTGCTGTTTTAATTGAAACATTAGTAGCTTTAGGAGCTGATGTTACTTGGTCTTCTTGTAATATTTTCTCAACTCAAGATCACGCTGCTGCTGCAATTGCTGCTGCTGGAATTCCAGTTTATGCTTGGAAAGGTATGAATGAAGAGGAATTTGATTGGTGTATTGAGCAGACGTTATTCTTTGGTGAAGAGCGTGCGCCATTAAACATGATTTTAGATGATGGTGGAGATTTAACAAACTTAGTGTTTGATAAATACACTGAATTAGTAAAAGGTATCAAAGGTTTATCTGAAGAAACTACAACTGGAGTGCACCGTTTATACGAAAGAATGAAAGCAGGAACTTTATATATGCCAGCTATCAACGTAAATGATTCAGTTACTAAATCTAAATTTGATAACAAATATGGTTGTAAAGAATCTGCAGTAGATGCAGTTCGTAGAGCAACTGACGTGATGTTAGCAGGTAAAAGAGTAGTAGTTTGTGGTTATGGAGATGTTGGTAAAGGTACTGCAGCTTCATTCCGTGGAGCTGGTTCTATTGTAACTGTAACTGAAATTGACCCAATTTGTGCTTTACAAGCAGCAATGGACGGTTTTGAAGTTAAAAAATTAGATACTGTTGTTGCGAATGCTGATATTATTATTACTACAACTGGGAATAAAGACATCGTTTTAGGTCGTCATTTCGAAGCAATGAAAGATAAAGCTATCGTTTGTAACATTGGTCACTTCGATAACGAAATTGACATGGCTTGGTTAAACGGAAACTTTGGACACACTAAAAACGAAGTTAAACCACAAGTTGATATTTATACAGTAAACGGAAAAGAAGTTATTATTTTAGCTGAAGGACGTTTAGTGAACTTAGGATGTGCTACAGGTCACCCAAGTTTTGTAATGAGTAACTCGTTTACAAACCAAACTTTAGCGCAGTTAGAGTTATGGGCAAACAGTGCCAACTACAAAAATGAAGTGTACATGTTACCTAAGCATTTAGATGAAAAAGTGGCTGCTTTACACCTTTCTAAATTAGGAGTGGAGTTAGAAACTTTACGTGATGATCAAGCGGCATATATTGGAGTTGAAGTGG
>JAUMDQ010000021.1:0-7401 GCA_032121715.1 Flavobacterium sp. | reverse complement strand
CATTCAAACCAGAATACTACAGATACTAATTTTATAAGTAAAATTAGATTAAAACAAAATGCCTCTCCAATTGGAGAGGCATTTTTATTTTAAAAACAATTTCATGGCTTCTAAATATTCGTTAGGCTTTTCGATATACACATCGTGACCTGCCTTTTCTATTATTCTTAATTGGCTGTTTTTGAAAATACCAATATATTCATTTGTGTTACCCCAAGGAACATTATCGTATTGTCCTTTTATTATTAAGGTAGGAATATTGTTGTTCTTAAGTTTTGGTCGTGGGTCTTTGAGTTTACTATAGCTTGGTGGTGTTTTAATGTTACAATAACCACCTCCACCTCCTTCTTCTGGTAATGTTTTTGTTGGATCATAAACAAGTCCTTTAGTAAAACCCGATGCCATTTTGTTTAAATAACTATCAGCTTCTTCATCAGTTGCAATTTTTTTTCCTAGGAAAGCCCAAAAGCGAATTGCGACGTATCTTGGTTTTAATGCAAAAGCAATTGTTTCACTGTTAACATCTATTGGTTCTTTAAGATTTAGACTATCTGGGGCTTTTAATTTTTCTACTGATTCATCAATTGGTTTAATTGCTCCCGGACAAGTTAGTATTAATTTATCAACTTTGTTAAGATTATCTCCAGCGTACATTGTTGCTAAAGCTCCACCCCAAGATTGTCCCACTAAAATTACTTTTTCAGCATTTAAAAGTTCTACAATTGATTCAAGGTCTTTTTGATGACGAGTTGCGGTATATTCATTTACATTTTCGAGTCTTCCAGATAAACCACTGCCAATTTGATCATATAAATAAACATCGTAACCATTTTCTGAAAGCTGTCCAAGCACTTTTATAACTTTTGAATGTATATATCCGCCTGGACCTCCGTGTAAATAAATAATTGGATATGGTTTTTTGTTACCCTTCCCTTTAATAAAAGTATATGCTATTTTAGAACCTGTGTTCAGTCTCCAATATTTGGTTGATTGTCTTGGTTTAACTACAAGTGTGTCTTGTTTTGATGGAATGCAAGCTCTAATAAAAAACTGACAGATAAATATTAAGAATATCCATTTTGTTGTTTTTTTTATTTTTTGTTTCATTTTTTTAATGATAATTTATTATAATTTTATATTGAGATGTTGAATTTGATATTTTAAGAGAGATTTATTATCAACTCATACTTTTTTGAAATGATTTTTTAAAAGTGAAATTTGTATAAAAAACATTGCAGTAGCCAATACAACACAGTAAATAGTTATTTTTGAAAAACGTATTGATTTCAAAAAATAATTATCATATAGTAAACTTAAATCGATATAAGTTAACTGCTGATTACTTGTGTTTGGCTGTTCATTCAAAGTAAAGTAAGCGATCAAAGCAATAATAAATCCAATTACACCTATCAAAATAGGTTTTGAAATTAAGGGTTTATATGCTTTAACCTCCTTTGTTTTAATAACGTTCATTTGTGCCATTACTTTTGAAGTAAAATCGATAGAAGGTGCCTCTAAAGTTTGATCTTTCATTATATGATCAACCAATTTTTCTAAATATTTATCTTCGTCCACTTTCATAATAATCTAATATTTCTGGTTCTAATTTATTCTTAAAAATAATTCCTACTTTTTTTCTAATTCTAAATAATTTTACCTTAACATTGTCTATGCTTACATTAATAACTTTAGAAATTTCATCAACCGATTTCCCGTCAAAATAATACAACGTTAATAAAAAGGCATCTTCAGGAGGAAGCTCTTCCAAGCAATCTTGAATAGCTTTATTTCTTTCATTTTCATTAATTGAATCTAAAATCGCTTCAATTGCATTTGCTTGATGCTCGTCAAAATCTTCTATATAAGAAACTGTTTTTTCTTTTTTCTTTTTTTTCAATCGATCTAAACAAGTGTTGAAGGTTATTTTATAAATCCATGTGGAGAATTTTGAATCACCTTTAAAGTTGTTTAGCGAGTTGTATACTTTGATGAATGTGTCTTGTGCTATTTCTTCTGCTTCTTCTCTATTATTAAGCATTTTTAAAGCCAATGTAAAAACCAAATTCTTATAACGGTCAACTAATACAGTAAATGCATTTTGATTTCCGTTGTGGATTAAATTTATATAATGTTGATCTTCTATATTAGCCATATAACTGTAAGACGACTAAAAGTCAAAATAGGTTACAGAAATAATTAAAAAAAAATATTTTTATTATTTCTGTAACCAAAATGGAACTCTTGTCGTCATAGCTTATGAACATATAAAATAATTTATCAATTTTTAAATCAATCAATCATGAACGAAGAAATTTTAATTCCAATTTGTTTATTTTTCGCAATTTTCGGTATTGTTTACCTTTATTTATCAACAAGAAACAGAGAGCGATTAGCTCTTATAGAAAAAGGTATAGATGCTAGTATTTTTATGGGGAACAACAAAAGTTCAAACTCATTTTCTAAAATACTACTTCTAAATTTATCATTATTATTAATGGGTATTGGATTGGGTGTTTTTGTAGCATTACTGCTTTCAACTTATACCTCTTTAGATGAAGGCGCCTTATACCCTGCAACAATTTTCACAACGGCTGGAGCAGCGCTTTTTGTAGGTTATAATATGACTAAAAAACTAGATAAGTAATAAAAGGTTATAGACTAAAAAATCATGTTTAAAAATATTGCTTTTAATTCTGAGAAGAAATTAAGAAATGGTTGGTGGATGTTAATTTTCTTTCTTGTTTTAGCTTCCTTTTTGTTTCCGCTAATTTTTTTAGCCAATCGATTTTCTTTTGAAATAACAATGACGCATCAAGCTATAATTATCTTGACTGTCTCCATAATTTGTCAATTATTAAGGAAAGATTCCATAGCTAATTTGGTTGGGAAAATCAATAGTTGTTGGTTTAAAGAACTTTTTGTAGGAATTGGAATTGGTGCAGTGTTAATGGCTTTACCCGCATTAGTATTAACTTTTTTAGGTTATATTAACTGGAATTTAAATGTTTTTTCTGTTTCAACATTACTATCAGGGGTTGCGCTTTGTATTAGTGTTGCGTTAGCAGAAGAATTATTTTTTCGAGGTTTTCTATTTCAACGATTTAAAGATGGTTTAGGAATGTGGCCAACGCAAATCATTATAGCGGGTTTGTTTTTACTTACTCATATTAACAATCCAGGAATGATAGGTGTTGTAAAAATGTTTGCTTCAATTAACATATTTATTGCATCCATTTTGTTCGGTTTAGTTTATTTGAAAACCAAAAGTTTAGCAATGCCTATAGGATTACACTTTATGGCAAATTTAACTCAAGGGACTATATTAGGGTTTGGAGTGAGTGGAAATACAGATCCAAGTTTGTTTCTTCCAAGTTTCAATACTTCTAAATTATGGATAACTGGTGGTGATTTTGGTCTTGAAGCCAGCGCTATTGGACTCTTGTTTTTAGTTTTAATAACAATTGTAATTTACTTTCAGGACCCAACGAAGTTAAAATTAATTCTGCAAAAAAACAGAGTATAAATAACGTAACATATAAAACTGCCAGATTGAATATCATTCTGTTTGTTTTTCTGAGAGTGATTCTAAAAATGCCATGATGTAACAAAACAATCTTGAAGTATTTACTTACGAATTATTATTAGGTGAAAGTATATGGATCATAATAAAAAAACTAAATCCTCAATCTAAAGATTGGGGATTTTTTGTTCAAATAAAAAAAACCGTCATTTCTGACGGTTTTAGTTCGCATTATAATTGTGCTTGGGGATTGTAATTATTTTTTAATCACTTTTACTGTTTTGGTTTTTCCTTCTGAAACTATTTTGACAAAGTAAGTTGCTGCTGGGAAATTAGAAAAATCTATAGTGGTTTCTGTTGTGTTTAGTTTTTTGTTCAACATCATTTGTCCTAACAAATTAAGAATACTAATCTCTGAAAATTCTTTTGAATATTGAAGTGTTACAACATTTGAAGTAGGGTTTGGGTATAAATTAAAACTATTCATGTCAAAAGTATCGTTTCCTAAAACAACAGTAACTGTTACAGCTAGTGGAGTGCTTGAACATCCGCTTTCCTGATTTACAGCAAAGTATTCTGTTCCATCAATAAGTTGGGTTCCAGTTGGTAAAGCATTTGTTTCAGCTAAAGCATCCGAAGAAGAAGTATACCAACTAACTGTTGTTGGATTTACATCAATATCTTCAATTGTTGCATCCGCTGCAACTCCACCATTAATCACTTGAGTGGAAGAACCTGTTGGTGTTGCTGCTGTTGGATTTACAGTTATAGTAAATTGAATAGGTGTTCCTGCACAACCATCAATCATTGGTGTTACTGTTATAGTGGCTATTGTTGGAGAACTTCCTGTGTTTACAGCAGTAAAAGCTGTAATGTTTCCTGAACCACTTGCAGCTAGTCCTATTGACGGCGTATCGTTGGTCCAATTAAAAGTAGTATTGTTATAAACCGCCTGAATATACATGCGTTTAGCAGTAAAAGCACATGGGTCTCCAAACGTACTGTTATTTGCCTCAATTGAAAAATTATTTTGTCCAATTGCTAATCCAGAAACTACTGAATTACTATTTGAAGCATGACATCCACCCAAGGTATAGTTTCCGCAAGTACCATTTGGCGTTCCATAACTAGCAAAAGGGATAGAGGTAAAAATGGCTCCAACAGGTGCTGTTAGTGTAATATTTCCACTTTCGTTTGACTCACCACAAAGTGTTCCTGTAGTTGAACTTGAAAAGATAAAAGGTGAAGTAACTGAATTATTACAAATACTTATACTAGTTACAGTATTTACATTTGGTGCTTGGTATGTTGGACTTACAGCATTTGTTGTTATTCCTCCTGGACTTACCCAGTTTGATGTTGTGCCTATTAATGCGAAATTGTTTAGTGTTCCGTTATAATTGTTTCCACTCGAATCTGTTAAACTTGTAATACTGGCATTGTTATCTGAAGGGATTCCTTGATTAAACTTATAATAGGCTAATAAACCAGTTTGTCCAGATTGTAATTCGCCATTGATATTGTTTTCAATCTCACATTGATTTAATACACGATTCCAAATTCTTACTTCATCAATACTACCTGTAAAAGGTTCAGGGTAAGAGTTGCTTCCAATTGTAATGTTGTTATTGGTAGTGGCAAAACTTGAACCTGTTACTCCAGTTGTGATGCCTTTTAAAATTCCATCAATATAAATATAAAGTGAAGAGCCGTCCCAAACTCCTGCAACATGTTGCCACGTGTTAAGGGTAACTGAGTTTAAACCTGAATCTACAACTTTAAAACCTGTTCCGTCATTTACCCAAAAAGTAAAAGTATCGAAATCTCTACGTAGTAAAAATTGCATTTCGGTGTTGGTAGAATTATGGTAGTTTCCAACAATAACACCATTAAAGATAGTATTTGAAGGATTAACCCAAGCTTCAACAGTTATTGTGTTTAATGGATCTAATATTGTGTTCATGGTGTTGCTAATCAATACTTTATCATCAATTCCATCAAAATTTAAGGCGCTTGCAGGTGGAGGTGGTGTTACGTAAGTTTTAAATTTTAAATCGTAACCTGTAGATGCACCAAATATTCCATTATATAAAATACCATTTGCATAAACATTGTTAGACATATTTAACATAATTCTTCCCAAACTTGATGGAGCTGGTGCAATTTTAAAAGTGTAAATAGTACCGGAAGTAACATTTACAGAGGTAATAGGAATTGTCAAATTCCCTTCAAAACCAACTGGCACATTTACAGTTGCTGTTCCTAAAACGGAACCACCATACCCATCGTCTTGAAATACAGTTAAAATAAAATCCCCAGATAAAGTTGGGTAAAATGGACTTGTACCATTTACTTCCACTTCAACACTTGACAAAGCCCCTGTTTGTCCAGCCATAAAAGACTGACCTAGATCTGTGTAACTTGGTAATACTATAATTTGCCCAGCAGATGTCTCTCCAAAATTAGATTGATCTAAAGTTTGTCCTTGTGCCGTTAAAGTACTAAAAAAAGTAAAAAACAACAGCAATGCTAGTGTTTTTGAAAAAATCTTTCTTGAATTAAAGTTAATAAGTAATGTTTTTGCTTTCATTTTTTTTAATGTTGAATTAGGTTACAAAGTTCCTACATCAAAAACGGAAATCATATAGGGGGAAACACCTGAATTTTAACAAAAGTTTTTTTATGGTATTTAATTAGATACTTTTGTTTAAAATTATTTCAAATGAAAAATCAATTAAAAAACATAGTATTCTTAATCATTTTATTATTTGTGTTCGCATGTAATAAAGAAAAAGAAAATAATGTTGTTTTTGAAAAAGAAACTCCAGTAAAAGAAGACGCAACAAAATCGTATTTACATAAAGTTGAAAACTATAAAAAAGATAAAAATTATTTGCCTACTCTGTACAAATATTACAATCAAAAAATTGCAGAACGTAATTATTTAAAAGCCGCAGAGGTTTTAGATATTGCCTGTATATATTTAGCGGATTCTTATGATTTTAATGATGTGTTTATGTCTACTATTAAAAAATTTGATGTAGAATATAGAAAAGAAGTCCCTGCGCTAAAAACGACTTTTGTAGATGCATATTTAGCAAATTATTATTTCGATAAATCCAATTTAAAAAAAGCGAGTGAATATTTTAATAACATCACTTTATTAGAGCCTAATGATTATAATAGCTGTTATAATAGAGCCCGAGCTCATTATGATTTGTCTTATATACATTATATTATGGGTAAACAAAATTTAAGCTTAGCAGCTAATCAAAAATCGTTTGAATATTTTAGTAAAATAAATAATCCTAAAGGTTTGGCTTTTGTGTATTCTAATTATGCAAATATTTACACAGCTATTGGCGATAAAAAAAGAGCAATTATTAATGCAGATAAAGCCATAAAAGCATACAAAAGTATCGATAACACATATAATGTTTACATTGGTTTAATAAATAAAATTTCTATATATGATTTTATGAATGATTCTAGAAAAACGGCTCTTATAGATTCTACATACCAAGCATTTATTGATAGTAAAGACGATAGTAAAATTTTGAAAATTAAATTATTTGATTTTAAAATTGAAAATTTAGTACGAGCAAATAAATTAGTGGAAGCTGAAAAAGTAATTGACCAATTAAAACCAATTGTTGAAGAAATTAATTCTGATGATTTAACGCTTGAATATAAAGTTGCTATAGCACAATATCAAATAAAAAAGAATCCAAATTATTCTAATTTTGAAGATATTAAAAAAGCATTGCCAACATTAATAACCAATCAACAATATGATCAGATTGCACAAGAAACATACACATGCATGAGATCACCTGCGCGAGTGTTTAATCACGTGTAGCCGTATTGTAGTGCGTTGCCAA
>JAUMDQ010000020.1:0-3879 GCA_032121715.1 Flavobacterium sp. | reverse complement strand
CAGGCACTTTATTAACCAATTCGTACATGGAAGTTGCTTTGGTTTCTTCAATTGTTTTTTTGGATATTTTATGAATGGCAACTGGCATTTCAGCCTTTTTTGTTTCGGTTTTATTTGCGGTTACAAACACTTCTTCAATAATGTTAGTAATACTGTCGTTGCTTTTTGAGTTTTGCGCAACAACAAAGTTTCCTACTAAAAATAGTAAGAGGATATAAATATTTTTCATAGTAATATATGACTAAAACCATCTTTTTTTAGATAATTATAGCACAAGATTATGTTTCAATAGGATTTTCTATTGAAAGGAATTAAAATTAAATTTCGATAAATCAGTTTATAAAAAATAAACGTTCTAAAAAATAATTTTAACAGAGTGGTGGGTGAAAAATACGATTTGTTATGGTTGGAATTTCGCTTTCCATGTAAAATGAAAACGAAGTTTTTGGAGTTTGATAACTATAGATAGAAAAAGTAAATTCAGGTTGAATAAATACCAATTCCATTTTTTCTTTATATGTATTTGGGATAGTTGAATCGTTTTCCGTTTCTGAAACTTTTTTCAATTCTTTTTTCAGATGACATTGTCCGTTACAGGTATTCTCTTTTTCTTCTTTTTTCTCACAAAGCATTTTCGCGATGTAATCTTGATTCATTTTGAAACTAATTACCACAACAAGATTACTAATTGCTGGCAAAAAGAGTAGAAAAGAGATGAATATGGAAATTGTTTTTTTCAGAATTGAAATTTTATGCAAATTTAGGTAATCAATGAAAAGTAATGAAACTTTATCGGGAAAAAAATACTTATTTTTGTTTTCGACTTATTTTCAGAATACTACATGTCAAATTGGAATACTTACATAAAAGAATATCAAAATTATTTGCGATTAGAACGCGGATTATCAGCGAATACGATTGAAAATTATAGTTTTGATATTGAAAAATTAGTAGGTTTTTTGAATGAGAATAACTTTGATGTTTCTCCAATAAAAATTACGGACGAACATGTACAACAATTTATTTATACGATTTCTTCACAAGTTAATGCGCGAAGTCAATCTAGGATAATTTCTGGTTTAAAGAGTTTTTTCAATTATTTAATTTTTGAAGACTACCGAAAAGACACACCTTTAGAGTTAATTGAAGTCCCGAAAACAGGCAGAAAATTACCCGATACACTTTCAACTCAAGAAATTGATTTACTAATAACTGCGATAAATTTAACATCAACTGAAGGCGAACGTAACAAAGCTATGTTGGAAACATTGTACAGTTGTGGCTTGCGGGTTTCAGAATTGGTAACGCTAAAAATTTCCGATTTGTTTTTCGAAGAAGGTTTCATCAAAATTACTGGAAAAGGAAACAAACAGCGTTTTGTTCCGATTGGATTGCCAACTCAGAAAATAATTTTAAACTATAAAAACCACATTCGTAGTCACTTACCTATTCAAAAAGGACATGAAGATACTTTATTTCTAAATCGCCGTGGAAAGCAATTGACTCGCGCCATGATTTTTACAATCATCAAAGATTTAGCTGTGAAAATCGATTTAAAAAAGACGATTTCACCTCATACTTTTCGTCATTCTTTCGCGACACATTTATTAGAAAATGGTGCCGATTTGCGTTCTATTCAATTAATGTTAGGTCACGAATCTATTACAACAACAGAAGTGTACATGCATTTAGATAGAAAATTTTTAGCAGATGTGATGAATACTTTTCATCCACGAGGAAAGTAGTTTTTTGTGTTAAAACGCTAAAAAATTTTATATTAACTAGTTTTAGCGTAGATTGTGGAAAATATTTAAGATTTATTATGATTTTAATGTTTTATAATCAACCCAAAATTACTACTAATCAACTTATAATTTAAATGAAAACGTATTCGATTCAAGAAATAAACCATGTTCTAAAAGGAGAAATTGTTGGAAACACAACTACTTCAATCACTGCTCCAGAACAATTAGAAGAAGCAAAAATTACAGAGATTTCTTTTATCGGAAATAAAAAGTACGAAAAATTTTGGGCAACATCAAATGCTTGTGTGGCTGTTGTCAATAATGATATTGCTATTGAACCAGGAGAAAATCGTGCATTCATAAAAGTAAATAATGCCGATTTAGCGATGTCCCAAGTTTTGGAAATGTTTGCACCACCAGCGCCTGTTTTTTCAGTAGATATTCATCCAACAGCAGTTATTGATGCTTCTGCAAGTGTTGGAAATAATACAAAAATTGGAGCAGGAACATATATCGGACCTAATGTTAAAATTGGCGAAAACGTAACTATTTATCCCAACGTAACTATTTTAGACGAATGTACTATCGGAAATAATACTACAATTTGGTCGGGAACTGTTGTTCGTGAGCGTTGTCATATTGGAAGCCATTGTATTATTCATCCGAACGCGACAATTGGTGCAGATGGTTTTGGATTTCGTCCTGATCCTGATAAAGGCTTGGTGAAAATTCCACAAATTGGAAATGTAATCATCGGAAATGGTGTTGAAATCGGTGCGAATTCTTGTGTAGATAGAGGGAAATTCAGTTCTACCATTTTAGGTGATGGATGTAAAATAGATAATTTAGTACAAATTGGTCACAATAGTAAATTGGGAAAATTTTGTATTATGGCCGGAAATTCTGGTTTAGCCGGTTCTGTAACTTTAGGAAATGGCGTAATTATCGGAGGAAGCGCTTCTATAAAAGATCATACTGTAATTGGTGATGGTGCTATAGTTGGCGCAGGTTCTGGTGTTACTGGCGATATTCCTGCAGGAAAAGTTATGCTAGGTTATCCAGCTGTCGAAGCTAGAGATGCTTTAAAACAATGGGCAATTTTGAAAAGATTAGTAAAGGATTCGAATAAATAAAAAATATAAGAAAAATCGCAGTTTATTTACGTTTTTAAATAATTGATAATCAGTTGTTTAAATCGAAATAAAAAATTAATTTCAAAAAAATCGTATTTTTTATTAGGAAAATATAAAAAATAAAATAAATCTTTGCATCAGAAAATTAATAACCTTTTAAACGAAGAAAAATGTTTGTATTTAAATCATTACCTCAAAGCTTTACGTCAGTTGGAACTGATGTGGCTCTTCTTCGTGGCTTCACACAATCATAGATAAAACAACATATATGAAAAAGCCCGAAGACATTTAGTTTCGGGCTTTTTTTTTGTTTATTCTAGAACCTTCAAAAACTTTCCCGGAACGTATTCAAAAATATTACAATGCGCTATAGCCATGCCTTTTTGGTAGGTCTAAGCTCGTTGTTAGGAATCATTTTTAAAATAATCATGGGAAATAAACTCTCTGGGAAAGACTTAATCAAATTAGGCTTCCCAAAAAATAATGCCATAAACATTGCTTTAGGGCAAATAAACAGATATCGAAAAAGAGAAAAAAAGGAAAGTATTTTAACCGAAGCCAAACAAGTATTGCTACATCCAGAAAAATTCAAAGGAGATGGCACTTGGGGAAAAGTAGCGGAAGGTTTAGTGAATCCAGTTCAAGTAAAATTCAACGAATTGAAAACAACTCGAGCACCTTTTTCCATCTTTGGAGAAAACGAAATTGATGAACAAGCTAAGTTTCAATTGTATGACGCTTTAAAATTACCAATTTCAGTAAAAGGCGCTTTAATGCCCGATGCACATTACGGTTATGGATTGCCGACTGGAGGCGTTTTAGCCACAGATAATGCTGTAATTCCGTATGGAGTTGGAGTAGATATTGGTTGTAGAATGAGCTTATCGATTTTCGATTTGCCAGCGTCTTTTTTCAAAGGAAAAGACCATCAATTGCAAGCTATTTTGAAAGACAATACCAAATTTGGGATGAGTGAAACGCATAAAATTAAAGCCGATCAC